>JANOLC010000412.1:0-5460 GCA_031419575.1 Burkholderiales bacterium
GTCTGCCTGGTGAAGGACATGCAAACGACCCGTCTATATGCTATATAAATAATAGCTAACTATTAAATATTGACGGGGACTTCAGGCATATTTATTTCATAACCTGTACCAAGAAACCCCGTTGACGAACATCAGGGCCTGAGAGGGCGGGTATCCCGACGGACAATCCAGCCCTGTTTCCAATGCACCAACTTCTCTCCCCATGACCCTTCCCGAACCCAGCGCCCACCCACCTGCCACCTATCTCATTGGCGTTGACACCGGTGGCACTTACACCGACGCCGCCATCATCGAGGCCTGCGGCCATCGGGTTATTGCCACGGCCAAGGCCATCACCACCAAGGGCGATCTGGCGATTGGGGTAACTGAGGCCATCACCTTGGCAGTGGCGAAGTTGCCGCAAGGCTTGCGGCCGGAGGATATTGCGATGGTGTCGGTGTCCACCACGCTGGCGACCAACGCGGTAGTTGAGGGGCATGGCAGTGCGGTGGGTGTGGTGCTGATCGGGTTTGACGCGGCCATGGTGGCGCGCACTGGCATTGCCACGGCCTTTCCCGGCTTGCCGGTGGAGGTGATTGCCGGTGGGCATGACCACAACGGTGATGCTGTTATGCCGCTTGACACAGACGCTCTGGAGGCCGCCCTGCAGCGCATCGCCAGCAAAGTGGACGCGTTTGCGGTGGCTTCTACCTTTGCCACGCGCAACGCTGCCCATGAGATCGCCGCGCGGGAGTTCATCGTGGCCCGTACCGGCAAACCGGTCACCCTGTCAACCGAGTTGTCGTCTTCACTGGACGCGCCGCGTCGCGCCCTGACGGCCGCTCTGAACGCCCGACTGATTTCGCGTGTGTCTACTCTGATCGAGGCGGTGAACCGCGCGATGACGCAGCTGCATATTCACTGCCCGCTGATGATCGTCAAGGGCGATGGCACGCTGGCGCTGGCTGAGTCGGTGGCCACGCGGCCGATTGAAACCGTTCTGTCCGGCCCTGCGGCCAGCCTGGTGGGCGCTCAGTGGCTCTCGGGGCTGAACAGTTTCATCATGTCGGACATGGGTGGCACCACGACGGACCTGGGTGTGCTGGTGGATGGGCGGCCCCGGGTCACGCAGGACGGTGCCGATGTGGGCGGCTGGCGCACCATGGTGCGGGCGATTGACGTGCGCACCATCGGGCTGGGCGGGGACAGTGAGGTGGTACTCGGCCCCAACGGCAAAGTCACCATCAGCCCGCACCGCGTGGTGCCGGTGGCGCTGATTGGCCAGCGTTACCCGGAGGTGCTGGCAATGCTGGAGGCAGATCTGGCGGATGTGGATGGTGGTGGGTCCATGCATGGCCGGTTTGTGCTGCTGCCGTTTGGCGCGCGCCAGGCAGGAGCTACAACACGGCTCGCTGGAGAGCTGTCCCAGCGCGAGGCGGATGTGCTGCGTATGGTCACCGACCGCCCCCAGCCGTACCGAAAAATTGGCAGCTCGATCACGGCGCAGCGTGCCATCGCCTCGCTCAAGCGCAAAGGGTTGGTGCAGGTGAGCGGTTTTACGCCATCTGATGCCGCCCACGTACTGGGCATGCAGGCCAACTGGTCGTCTGACGCGGCGCTGATGGCCGCCCAACTGGGCGCACGCTTGCGCGACATGAAGTTCCCCACCCCGGAGCGCACCACGGCTTGTGCGCGTGAGGTGTGGAGCGAGACCGTTCGCCTGACCGGGCGCGCCATTCTGGACACGGCCTTCGGGGTGACGTTGCCCGATAGCCCTTTGGTGAATGCCGTGTGTTCCGGCACGCCGCAGTTCGGGCTGGCCACGCTCAGCATGACACCTTCCGTGCCGGTTGTGGCGGTAGGCGGGCCGGTCAAGGTTTATTACGGGGAAGTTGGGCGACGCCTGGGTTGCGATATGGTGTTCCCTGAACACTGTGATGTGGCCAATGCCGTGGGTGCGGCCACAGGGGTGGTCGCGCAGTCGGTCACGGTGCGGGTGGACGGGGACGGTGGCGGCCTGTTTCGGGTTCATTCCACAGTGGGAACGCGGCAATTTACGGATGCTGCCTCGGCCCTGGAGGCTGCGATAGCGTTGGCCAGGGATGCGGCGCGGGACGCCGTGATCGCCATGGGTGCGCAGGAGCCCGAAGTCAAGCTCAGCGTGCGCAAGCAGTGGTTGCCCAATGCCGTCAGCGACATCGGCCTGCTGGAGGCGGTGATCGTGGCCGAGGCGATTGGTCGGCCCAATGCCGCGAATTGAACGGTTGTTAACTTAAGAGTCCAGCGCTACGGCGGGCGGGTTGTTGAGCACCGTGGCGACGGTCTGCAAACCCTGCATCAACTGCGCATTCGAGCTGGCCGTGTTCAGGCTCAAGCGCACTGCAATCGGTGCCCGCGTGCGCCCCACGGCAAACTGATCGGCCGTGCGCACCAGCACACCAGCCTGCCGCAAGGCGGTTGCAAACTGCCCGGCGCGCCACGGCTCGGGCAGTGGCAGCCACAAATGCGGGTGGTGTGCACTGTGGGTGTAGTCAATGCCAGTCAAGCAAGTGGCAGCCAGTTGCAGGCGCTCATCGATGCGCTGGCGCTGCAGTTCTATCAGTCGCTCGGCCTCGCCGCTGACCAGCCAGCGGGTCACGATCTCGGGCATGAGGGGTGCCACCATCCAGCAGTCAGCCCTTATGCTGCCCGCCACCTTGTCCAGCCACTCGGGCGAGGCCTCCAGGTAACCCACCCGCAAGCCAGGGGCCATAACCTTGCTCATGCTGGACATCAAAAATGACTGGTCCGGTACCAGCGTGGACAGGGCCACGGGCGGCAGGGCCAGCACCGCCGCGTGGACCACGTCTTCCATCAGTAGCAAGCCCCGCTTGCGGATGACGGCGGCAATCGCCTCGCGCCGTGCCATCGACATGGTCGTCGTCAGCGGGTTGTGCAGCGTGGGCGAGCAAAACAGCATCTTGGTGTTGAAGGTCTGGGCTGCCTTGTCTAGCGCGTCGGGCAAGAGACCCTGATCGTCCATCTCCAGCCCGATGACCTGCAGGCGCAGTGAGCGCGCCAGCGCCAGCATGCCGGGGTAACTCAGCGACTCGGCCAGCAGGGTGTCGCCGGGCCGCGCAATAGTACGCAAGACACCCGCCAGACCGTGTTGCGCTCCGTGCGTCAACATGACGCGGTTCCATGCACCACTGGTGCCAAAGCGTTTGAGCCAGGCGGCACCCGCCACCCGGTGGTGTTTGGCACCGGTTTCGGGCTGGTACTTCAGTACATCAGCCATGCGCAGCGGCTCCACACTCAGCTCGGCGAACACTTGGCGCAAGGCATTGATTTCGTCGGTGGGAATGGCCACATTGTGGGCCAGGTCAATCAGCTTGGTGACGGGCGTTTGCGGGTCGTCCGTCAAGGCTGCATCAAGGTTGCGCACATAGGTGCCGTCGCCCACACGGGCAACAGCCAGACCTTGCTTCTCTAAGGTGGTGTAGGCGCGGCTTACTGTGCCGGTGGTCACACCCAGTCGCTGCGCCAAAACACGATGCGGCGGCAGCTTTTCACCCGCGCCCAGTTGGCCGTCCAGAATAGACTGCGCCAGCTCGGCGGCAATCGTTTGGTGTTTGGGGGTGCTGTTGCGTGCTTGGGGTAGAGCGGGGGTCATTCGGTGTGCCGGGCAATTAATTAAATTGTAGTTAACCTGGGGGATTCAGAGAGCATCCAAAATCGGGAAAGATATTGCGCTTGCATTGTTCCTGAATGTGGTTTTGATTTTGCCCGGAGATTTTTTGACATGACCGATGAAGTACCTACCCCCAGCGCAGCCCCCAGACGACGCGCGGGTCGCGGTAGCGGCACCATTCGGGTGGCACCATCAACCGTTAAATACCGCAAGCTCAAGCATCGGTTTCCGCCCACCCCTGTGGTGTCTGAAGACGAGCTTGAAGCCATTCACGATACCTCGCTCACCATTCTCGAAGAGATGGGCATGGACTTCATGCACCCCGAGGCACGGGCCATTCTGAAAAAAGCCGGTGCCGATGTGCGTGAGGGTTCGGAGCGCGTGCGCTTTGACCGCAACCTGATCCTGCAAGCCATCAAGACGTGCCCGTCCGAATTCACCCTGCATGCCCGCAACCCGGAGCGTAATGTTCAGATTGGTGGCAAAAATCTGGCCTTTGCCCAAGTAGCGAGTCCGCCCAATTGCTCGGACATGCAAGGTGGTCGGCGTGCGGGTAACCAGACAGACTTTCGCAACATGGTCAAGCTGGCGCAGCGCTACGACATCGTGCATTGCAGTGGTGGTTACCCGGTCGAGCCGGTAGACCTGCATGCGTCCATCCGCCATCTGGATTGCCTGTCCGACATTGCCAAACTCACGGACAAACCCTTCCACGCCTATTCCCTGGGCAAGGAACGTAATCAGGATGGCTTGGAGATTGCCCGCATCGCTCGTGGCATTTCGCATGAGCAGATGGAACGCGAGCCGTCGCTGTTTTCCATCATCAACAGCTCGTCGCCACTGCGGCTGGACACACCCATGTTGCAAGGCATCATGGAGATGTCGTCACGCAACCAGATCATCATGCTCACGCCTTTCACGCTGGCGGGTGCCATGGCTCCGGTGACCATTGCCGGAGCGCTGGCGCAACAAAACGCCGAGGCGCTGGCTGGTATTGCCTTTACCCAACTGGTGCGCCCTGGTGCGCCGGTGGTCTACGGCGGGTTTACGTCCAATGTGGACATGAAAACCGGCGCGCCCGCGTTTGGTACACCCGAATACATGAAGGCCGTGTTGGCAGGTGGGCAGTTGTGCCGCAAGTACGGCATACCGTATCGCACCTCCAATGTCTGCGCGGCCAACACGGTGGATGCGCAGGCGGCGTACGAGTCAGTCTTTTCCCTGTGGGCGCTGACCCAGGCAGGGGGCAACTTCATCATGCATGCGGCCGGTTGGATGGAGGGTGGCCTGACGTGCTCATTCGAGAAGTTCATTCTGGATTGCGATTTGTTACAGATGGTGGCCGAGTTCCTGACGCCGCTGGACGTGAGCCCGGCCGGTCTGGGCCTGGATGCCGTGCGCGAAGTCGGCCCCGGTGGTCACTACTTTGGCACGGCCCACACGCTGGAGCGGTTTGAGACGGCGTTTTACGCGCCCATCATTTCCGACTGGCGCAACTTCGAGACTTGGGCAGAAGCCGGCAGTCCCACGGCCTACCAGAAGGCCAACGCCACCTGGCAAAAAGAGCTGGCCGCGTATGAGCGTCCGCCCATGGACCCGGCTATCGAAGAAGAACTTGATGCCTTTGTGGCGCGGCGCAAGTCGGAGGGCGGTGCGCCCACGGATTTTTGACTGAGCCAATAATTTCCATTTCGAATTTCGTTTTTTGAATCCCAGACAAGGAATACAAGCGTGAAGACAACAGCACAAGTGGTGGTGATAGGTGGTGGTGTGGTGGGGTGTTCGGTGCTTTACCACCTGACCAAAAAAGG
>JANOLC010000413.1:0-3198 GCA_031419575.1 Burkholderiales bacterium
CCATCCGGTTGGCGATGCCAGACATCCGCCACATGCAGAAAGGCAGCCCGCTCCAGCCCAATATCAATAAACGCCGACTGCATGCCGGGCAGAACCCTGACCACCTTACCCAGGTACACATTGCCGACCAACCCGCGCTCAAGCGACCGCTCCACGTGCAGCTCCTGCACGGCACCGTTTTCCACCACCGCCACGCGGGTTTCCTGGGGTGACCAATTGATCAGTATGTCTTCTTGCATGGCTCTGGATTTTGTAACTTGGCGATCAAAATTTGAAGCCCATTGAATGCAGCAACTGAGCCGTCTCAAACACGGGCAAGCCCATGATGCCACTGTAACTGCCGCTAATGTGCGAGATATATGCTGCCGCCCTACCCTGCACGGCGTAACCGCCTGCCTTCCCCAAAGGTTCACCGCTTGCCACATAGGCCCGTATTTGGGACGGGCTCATCACCGCAAAGGTCACGCGTGACTTGCTCAAGATCTGAACCTTTTTACGCGCGGTGCCAATAGTCACCGCCGTCAGCACACTATGGGTTTTTCCACTGAGCTCACCCAGCATACGCTGCGCATCGGCCGCATCCGCCGGTTTGCCGTAAATCGTACGATTCAGGGCCACGGTGGTGTCCGAGCAAAGGATGGGTGCCACCTTCAGGCCCCGGCGCTTGCACCGCAGCAAGGCGGTATCAAGTTTCAGCGACGTGACGCGCTGCACATAGGTGGCAGGTGCCTCATTCCCGACCACGGCTTCAATCGACTCCGCGTCTTCGTCATCGCCCGGTAACAGCAATTCGTGGTGCACGCCCAACTGCTCCAATAGCTGACGGCGGCGGGGGCTTTGAGAGGCGAGGTAAATGAAAGAACTCATGAACAGTTATTCCCGGTGATACGGATGCCCGGCATTAATCGACCAAGCCCGGTACAACTGCTCAATCAGCAGTACACGTGCAAAGGCGTGAGGCAAGGTCAGGTCTGACAAACGAATGCGCTCATGAGCGGCGTGCCTGAACGCTGGGTCCAAGCCATCCGGGCCACCAATCACCAAGGCAACATCACCACTCTCCAACTGCCAGGACTTCAACTTGGCCGCTAACGCGACGGTGGTGAGTGATGTGCCGCGCTCATCCAGCGCAACGATGCGGGCTCCCTTGGGGATGGTAGCCTCTATACGCGCACGCTCGGCGGCGTGCAAAGTCTCAAGCGTCTTCGAGCCGCGTGGTTCGGTTTTAACGGCTTTGAGTTCGACCTTCAGCTCAAACGGGAAGCGCTTGGCGTAGTCGTCCCAAGCCGTTTGCGCCCAGTCGGGTACTTTCAGACCGACCGCCACGATCATCAGTTTCAAGAGGCGAACCCGCTCAAGCCAATATCAGGATACTGCGCAGCCGCTCAGACTTTGCGTACTGTCGATTTTTTGGCGGGCACCGTTGCGACAGCTTTTGTTGCTGTTTTAGCCACGGTCTTTGTCGGCGCTTTCTTTGCTACCACTTTTTTTGCCCCAGCTTTGGTGGGCGCATTGACCGTGACCTTGGTCAGGCTAACTTTGACGGCAGGCGCTTTCACAGCCACTTTTTTGGCGCTGGCTCGTTTGGCGGGTGCTTTGGCTGCGGCGAACTCGGCGGCCATCGTTTTCTTCAATTGCGCTTTGGATGGAAAAGCCTCAGCCACGCCGGCTTTGGCGGCGCTAGAGCGTTTGATGTCGGTTGGAACTTTGGGCGCGGCTTTCGTAGGTTTAGCGGGCTTGGCAGGCACGGCAGATTCGGCCATGGCGGGCTTGGCGGAACCAAACTTCAAACGCACCGGCTTCTCGCCCCACAACTCTTCCAGGTGGTAATACTGGCGAAAGCTGGGTTGCATGATGTGCACTACCGCCTGGAAGCAATCCACAATAATCCATTCACCGTTGGCTTCACCCTCGACACGTGGCTTGGGAAAACCCGCTTCACGCACGGCATCGCGCACGCTGGCGGCCAACGCTTTGGTCTGCCGATTGCTCGTGCCGGACGCCACAATCACCCGCTCAAACAATGCGGACAGGTGCTCGGTGTCAAACACCACAATGTCTTGGGCCTTAACATCTTCCAAGCCATCGACGATGGCGCGTTGCAGTTTTTGGATATCTTTTTTGGCAATGGTTGGGTTGGTCATCAGGCGGTCTGGTAAAGATGGTGGAAGGCAATATAACGCGCAACGGGCTCGCCGACCAGAGAAACAACGTCCTGGTGATCAGCAACAAGGGCGCGAATGGTGGAGGCGCTGATGGCGCTCAGCGGCATTTTCAGCACTCTCGAAGCATGGCTTGAAGGATGATTCAAATGCTGATTTGGCAAACTTTTTGCATAAAAAGGGGGAGAAGTCCCCGTCGAATCTGCACGTTCAGCTACACATATTATAGCAAGCTGGCGGATGACCTCTGATTGATGCCACTGGGGCAGAGCCTGGGCCTGGTCACCACCAATGATTAAAAACAACTCTACACCCTGGTTTTCGCCCTGCAGCTCCAGCAAGGTATCCACCGTGTAGCTCGGGCCTGAGCGCAGGGTTTCGCGGGCATCGACCGTGACATGGGCCAGATGCGCAAAGGCCAACCGAGCCATAGCCAAGCGGTGGGCAGCTAACGTGAGCTTGCGAGTCTTGTGCCAAGCGTCGCCTGTGGGAATGACTTTGACCTCGTCCAGTTGCAATTGATCCACAGCCGCCTCGATCAGGGCCGCGTGAGTTTGATGTGGTGGGTCAAACGCCCCACCAAACATGCCGATGCGTTTGACGCTCAAACCCACTCCCGTGGTGGCAGAAATTTGGCGTACAGGTCATGCTCGGGCGTACCCGCCTCAGGGCTGCTCTGATACGCCCAACTCGCCAGTGGCGGCATAGACAGGAGAATCGATTCGGTACGGCCGCCGGACTGCAGCCCAAAGTGGGTGCCTCGGTCCCACACCAGATTGAACTCCACATAGCGTCCGCGCCGGTACAACTGGAAGGCCCGCTCGCGCTCGCCGTAGGCTATGTGACGCCGACGTTCGACGATAGGCACATAAGCCCTCAAAAATGCATCTCCCACACTTTGCAGCATGGCAAAACCCGTATCAAACCCGCCTTCGGAAAAGTCGTCAAAGAAGATACCGCCCACACCGCGTGCTTCCTGGCGATGCTTCAAACAAAAATACTCGTCACACCAGGTTTTGAAGCGCGGATATTTGTC
>JANOLC010000414.1:0-2039 GCA_031419575.1 Burkholderiales bacterium
TTCTTTGCAGTCGCCATTGGATACGGGTTTTTGATGTCCGCTCTCCAAGCCGCGTATGCGCTGTCGGGACGGCCTACATATTCCGCCGGTACTGCCCACCCACCTCAAACAGTGCATTGGTAATCTGCCCTAGTGAGCAGACGCGTACCGCATCCATCAGCACTTCAAACACGTTGGCGTTGTCGATGACCGCCTTTTGCAAACGCTTAAGCATGGCTGGTGATTCGGCCGCGTGCCCGGCGTGAAATTCATCCAGCCTCTTGAGCTGGCTCTGCTTTCCTTCTTCGGTTGACCGGGCCAGCTCCAGCTTGTCTTGCACCGCGTCACCATGCGGGTTGCGGAAGGTGTTCACGCCGATGATAGGTAACTCACCCGTGTGTTTAAGCATTTCGTAATGCATCGATTCGTCCTGGATCTTGCCGCGCTGGTAGCCGGTTTCCATGGCACCCAGCACTCCGCCGCGCTCGGCAATACGTTCAAACTCCAGCAACACAGCTTCTTCAACCAGCTCGGTCAGCTCCTCGATGATGAAAGCACCCTGTGATGGATTCTCGTTCTTGGCCAGGCCCCATTCGCGGTTGATGATGAGCTGGATCGCCATCGCCCGGCGCACCGAGTCTTCGGTTGGCGTGGTGATGGCTTCGTCAAACGCGTTGGTGTGCAGGCTGTTGCAGTTGTCGTAGATTGCGATCAGCGCCTGCAGCGTCGTGCGAATGTCGTTGAACTGGATTTCCTGCGCGTGCAGGCTGCGGCCACTGGTTTGAATGTGGTATTTGAGTTTCTGGCTGCGCTCGTTGGCACCATATTTTTCTTTCATGGCCACGGCCCAGATGCGCCGGGCCACACGGCCCATCACGGTGTACTCCGGGTCCATGCCGTTGCTAAAGAAGAAGCTGAGGTTGGGGGCAAAGTCGTCAATGTGCATGCCGCGCGCCAGGTAGGCTTCGACAAACGTCAGGCCATTGCTCAGGGTGAAAGCCAACTGACTGATAGGGTTGGCCCCCGCTTCGGCAATGTGGTAACCGCTGATGGACACCGAGTAAAAGTTGCGCACCCGGTTGTGCACAAAAAACTCGGCAATATCACCCATCACCTTGAGCGAGAACTCAGTGCTGAAGATGCAGGTGTTCTGACCTTGGTCTTCTTTCAGGATGTCGGCCTGCACAGTGCCGCGCACGTTTTCCATCACCCACTCTTTGATCTTTTCGCTCTCGGTGGCGGTGGGTTCGCGGCCATTGTCTGCTTTGAACTTGTCCAGGCTCTGGTCGATGGCGGTGTTCATGAACATGGCCAAAATGCTAGGTGCGGGGCCGTTGATGGTCATGCTCACGCTGGTGCTGGGGCTGCACAAATCAAAGCCGCCGTACAGCACCTTCATGTCGTCCAGCGTGGCAATGCTCACCCCGCTATTGCCCACCTTGCCATAAATGTCGGGCCGCACAGCGGGGTCATTGCCGTACAGCGTGACCGAGTCAAACGCGGTAGACAGGCGTTTGGCCGCCATGCCGGAACTCAGTAACTTGAAACGGGTATTGGTACGAAAGGCATCACCTTCCCCGGCGAACATGCGGGTCGGGTCTTCGCCCTCACGCTTGAAGGCAAAGGTGCCTGCGGTATAGGGATAACTGCCCGGCACGTTGTCCAGCATCAGCCACTTCAGGATTTCGCCATGGTCTTCATATTGCGGCAAAGCCACTTTGCGGATGGTGATGCCGCTTAATGATTTAGTCGTGAGCGCCGTGCGGATTTCCTTGTCGCGAATCTTCACCACGTACTCATCACCCGCATAGGCCTTTTGCATTTCGGGCCACTGGCCCAGCAGCTTGCGCACGGGCGCGCCCACGTCAGCCTCGCGTTGCACCGCCAAGTCGGTGACGGCTTCCACCGCGCGGGTTTTGTCGGGGTTGGCCTCATGCAACATGCGGGCGGATTCCCGCAATTGCTGGATTTCGCGGGCCAGTTTGGCCTGGGAACGGGCGCGCTTTTTGTAGCCACGCACCGCATCGCTGACCTCGGCCAGGTAGCGGGTACGGGCAGCG
>JANOLC010000415.1:0-3995 GCA_031419575.1 Burkholderiales bacterium
TTTGGCTTCAGGCCGACCCCGAAGACCACATGCGCCGCGTGACTGCGCAAGGTGATTTGCGCCCCATGGCCGCCAGCCGCGAGGCGATGGAGGACCTCAAAGGAATTCTGGCGGGGCGGGCGGCGTTTTATTCCAAGGCGCAACTCAAAGTGGACACCAGCGCCCAAGCCCTGCAACCCACGTTTGTGGCCTTACGTCAGGTGGTGCGGCAGGCGTTGCAAAAAAGCAGTTGACTTGCATCATGATGTGCACTATGATGCATTCATCCAAATGAAATAACTAAAGATTTCATTGGATTGATCGGCATAAATTGCACTTTAATGCATATTCCAGGAGCCAAGAAATGAACAATACCCCCTCAGCCCAACTTGCCACGTTGCCAGACACTGTTGACTACCAAACCGAGCCGTCCCAGTACAAGCACTGGAAGCTCAGCTTTGAAGGCCCCATCGCCACGTTGAAGGCTGACTTTGACGAGAACGCTGGCCTGCGCCCTGGCTACAAGCTCAAGCTCAACAGTTACGACCTGGGGGTGGACATTGAACTCAACGACGCCATCAACCGAATCCGTTTTGAGCACCCGGAAGTGCGCACCGTGGTGGTTACCAGCGCCAAAGACCGCGTGTTTTGCTCCGGGGCCAACATCTTCATGCTGGGTGTCAGCAGCCACGCCTGGAAGGTGAATTTTTGCAAATTTACCAATGAAACGCGCAACGGGCTGGAAGACTCCTCCAAATACAGCGGCCTGAAGTTTTTGGCGGCCGTGAACGGGGCCTGCGCAGGTGGCGGCTACGAGATGGCCTTGGCCTGCGACGAGATCATTTTGGTGGATGACCGCGCTTCCGCCGTGAGCCTGCCCGAGGTGCCTTTGCTCGGCGTGTTGCCCGGCACCGGTGGTCTGACCCGCGTGACCGACAAACGCCACGTGCGCCATGATCTGGCCGATATTTTTTGCACCAGTGTGGAAGGCGTGCGCGGCCAGAAGGCCAAAGACTGGCGTCTGGTGGATGCCATTGCCAAACCTCAGGTGTTTGCCCAAACCGTGCAGGCCAGGGCGATGGCGCTGGCCGCGATGAGCGACCGCCCTGCGGATGGCAAGGGCGTGGCGCTGGTGCCACTGCATCGCACGGTAGAAGCAGATGGCTTGCGCTACACACACGTCACGGTTGACATTGACCGCGCCAAGCGCACTGCCTCCTTGACTGTGAATGGCCCCGCTGGCGCGCAACCCACCGACATTGCAGGCATTGAGGCGTTGGGTGCCGCGTGGTATCCCTTGCAAATGGCACGCGAACTGGAAGATGCCATTTTGATGATGCGCACCAACGAGCCGGCCATCGGCACCTGGCTCATCAAAACCCAGGGCGAAGCGTCTGTCGTGATGGCCATGGACGCGACGCTGCTGGCGCACCAAAACCACTGGCTGGTGCGCGAAACCATTGGCTTGTTGCGCCGCACCTTGAGCCGTTTGGACGTCTCATCGCGCAGCCTGTTTGCGCTGGTGGAGCCGGGCTCCTGCTTTGCCGGCACGCTGCTGGAGCTGGCTTTGGCCTGCGACCGCATCTACCACCTGGCCCTGCCGGATGATGAAGCGCGTACGCCCAAAATTTGCGTGAGTGACATGAATTGGGGCCACTACCCCATGGCCACTGACCAGAGCCGCCTGCAACGCCGTTTTTACAACGAAGAACCTGCCCTGGATGCCGTGCGTGGGGTGGTCGGCCAACCCCTGGATGCCGACGCCGCATTTGCCCTGGGCCTGAATACCGCCAACCCCGACGACATCGACTGGACCGATGAAGTGCGTATCGCCGTGGAAGAGCGTGTGGCCATGTCACCCGACGCCATGACCGGCCTGGAAGCCAACCTGCGCTTCAACGGTGTAGAGACCATGGCAACCCGCATTTTTGGCCGCCTGACCGCCTGGCAAAACTGGATATTCCAGCGCCCCAACGCCGTGGGTGAGTTTGGCGCCCTGAAGGTATACGGCAAGGGGAACAAGGCGGTTTTTGACTGGAATAGGATATGAAAACGGCATAAAGTCCCCGTACCTATTGAATAGTTAGCTATTAAATTTATAGTAAACCACCACTGGAAACACACCATGAGCAGCATCAACTACAGCGAAAAAATCCCCAACAACGTCAACCTGAGCGACGACCGCACCTTGCAGCGCGCGCTGGAGCAGTGGCAGCCCAACTTCATCAACTGGTGGGACGACGTGGGCCCGGTGGGCTCGACGGACAGCGATGTTTATCTGCGCACGGCCGTCAGTGTGGACCCACAAGGCTGGGCGCAGTTTGGCCACGTCAAGATGCGCGACTACCGCTGGGGCATTTTCATGAACCCGGGCTCGGCGGATCGCGAGATCCACTTTGGCGACCACAAAGGTGAAAAAGCCTGGCAAGACGTGCCGGGTGAGCACCGTGCCAACCTGCGCCGCATCATCGTCACGCAAGGCGATACCGAGCCTGCGTCGGTCGAGCAGCAGCGTCACCTTGGGTTGACCGCGCCGAGCAATTACGATCTGCGCAACCTGTATCAGATCAACGTCGAAGAAGGCCGTCATCTGTGGGCCATGGTCTACCTGTTGCACAAACACTTTGGCCGCGATGGCCGCGAAGAAGCCGAAGCCCTCCTGGAGCGCCGCAGCGGCGACGAAAACAATCCGCGCATCCTGGGTGCCTTCAATGAAGCCACCCCGGATTGGCTGAGCTTTTTCATGTTCACCTACTTCACCGATCGTGACGGCAAGTTCCAGTTGTGCGCGCTGGCCGAAAGTGCGTTTGACCCGCTGGCCCGCACCACCAAATTCATGCTGACCGAAGAAGCGCACCACATGTTTGTGGGCGAGAGCGGCATCTCGCGCATCATCAGCCGCACCTGCGCGGCCATGAACGAGTTGAAAACCGACGACGTGAACAAGCTGCGCGCCGCCGGTGTGATTGACCTGCCCACCATCCAGCGCTACATCAACTTTCATTACAGCGTGACGATTGACCTGTTTGGCTCGGACGAATCCAGCAACGCCGCCACCTTCTACAGCTCGGGCCTTAAAGGCCGCTATGAAGAAGGCAAACGCGTGGACGACCACATTCTCAAGACCCAGACCTACAAGGTGCTGGAAGCGCGTGGTGACCAGCTGATCGAGAAAGAAGTGCCCATGCTCAACGCGCTCAATGAAGTGCTGCGCGACGACTACATCAAGGACTCGGTGGCCGGTGTCGGGCGTTGGAACAAGGTGCTGGAGAAGGCCGGCATCCCGGTGCGCCTGAACGTGCCGCACAAGGCCTTTCACCGCAATATCGGTGCGCTGTCCAAAGTCAAAGTGTCGCCCGAAGGCCGTGTCGTGTCAGAAGCCGAGTGGAAAGGCAACGTCGACAAGTGGCTGCCGAACGGCCAAGACCGCGCCTTTGTCGCCAGCCTGATGGGTCGCGTCGTCGAGCCGGGCAAGTTCGCCAACTGGATTGCGCCCCCCGTCATGGGCATCAACCGCCAGCCCGTAGACTTCGAGTATGTTCGGTTCAATTAATTTTTGACGGGATTTTATGGACATGGCTGACGCGGCTGTCATTCAGCAGCACCTGATCGACCCCGAAATCTGCATTCGCTGCAACACCTGCGAGGCCATCTGCCCGGTGGCTGCCATCACGCATGATGACCGCAACTACGTGGTGGATGCTGAAAAATGCAACCTGTGCATGGCGTGTATTTCGCCTTGCCCGACGGGGTCGATTGACAACTGGCGCAGCATGCCGCGTGCTAAAGCCTACTCACCCGGCGAACAGTTGTTGTGGGATGAGCTACCCGCCGCCTTGACCGCCGAGCAGTTGGCTGATTTCTTGCCGGGGGGCAATGTGGGTGAGCTTGTCGCCCCGGACGAAGCGGTGCCGGTGCCCAACATACCAGTGGATTCCAGCGCCGAAGCATCGTTTTCCAGCGCGGCGTTTGGGGCCACTCTGCCCCCTTGGTCCGCAGCCCATGCCTACACCAAC
>JANOLC010000416.1:0-3979 GCA_031419575.1 Burkholderiales bacterium
CAACTGCATGGCTTTCATGGTGTCGTCCCGGCAGTCGGGGTAGCCGGAGAAATCGGTCTCGCACACGCCCGTGACGATGACCTGCAAGTCACGCCGGTAGGCCACGGCGGCGGCCAAGGTCAGGAACAGCAGGTTGCGACCGGGCACGAAAGTATTGGGCAGGCCACTTTGCTCCATCTTGAAGGCGGTGTCGCGCGTCAGGGATGTCTCGCTCACATCACCCAGCACGGCCAAATCAAGCAAATGGTCCTGGCCCAGTTTGTCGGCCCACTGCGGGAACTGTTGACGCAGCTCACGCAGCACATTCAGGCGGCATTCCAGCTCGACGTGGTGGCGCTGGCGGTAGTCAAACGCGATAGTCTCAACCCGTTCGTAGCGGGTCAGGGCATGAGCGAGGCAAGTGGTGGAGTCTTGCCCACCGGAGAATAAAACGAGCGCGGAGGTGTGCACAAAATTTGCGCCGCTGGGGCTACCCCGTCAACGGGAGGTGGAATCGCGGCTGGGGTTGCCGGCGAGCGATTTCTCGGTGCTGGAAATCTTGGTGGGCGAATAAGTCAGCACCTCTTTGGCGATGGTGCCAGGGGCGACCCCTGGGTTTTGCGCCTGGGTTTTGGCCTCATTGGCGGCGATTTGCACCTCAATCGCACTGCCGCTGGCACGCCACATGTCCCTTAAGAAGGCCAGCAACATTTTGGAAATGGGCTCGGGCGGTGGTACTTCGCTTTTAGTGGTTTCGGGGCGGCGAATCGTCCAGTCTTTTTCAGCCGTTGAGGCCTCGGTGCCACGCTTGGCGGGGTCGGATACGCTGTAGTAAACGCCCTCACCCGCATTCGGCTTGTTGCCGGACTGGTTGATCAGATTGATCACATCAGGCGAAGAGGCTGATTTCATCACCGACTCAGCGGCGGTGACCACCGGGTTAACGGGGTTAGCGGGGTTCACTGGCGCTACCGGAATCGCCCTTCCGGCACCAGACGGCACCATATCAACGCTGGCGGGGCGCTGGTAGGGCAGTCTTTCGATGGCGGGGATGGACATGGTGGCTCTGGTTTTGGGGGTGTCTTGAATTCTTAACGGCAGATATAGGGGGTTATTTAGGACTATTTTCAAAAAAGTTTGGAAAAAATGATCGAATTTTGGTGATAACCCCCATCAAATCCCCGTCAGCGATCTGCCAAGTGAATACCAAACGTTTGTGACGTCACCATCAGGTTGATCTCAACCTCAAGAATGATGTCTGGCAAACAATCTGCCGACAACCCCGTCACCTCCCAAGCGAACGGCGAGATGTGCGACAGCAAGGGCGCGTTGTCACTCAGCCGGCCCTCCATCGCAGCCAGCGTGGCGGCAATGTGCAACAGTGCCGCCTCAACCAAATGATTTTTTCCGCCTTGCGGGTCAGTCTGATACCGAATCGCCTCGCCAAACGCAGCGGGCAACTGCCATGAGTCAGTCAGCGCGCCACCCACTTGGGCAAAATCGCAACCAATCAGCGCCCGCTCGGCCTGCGCCAGCGTCCACGGCTGATCTTGCGTTTGGGTCATTGCTTGCGCGGCCTGCTCGGGGCATTTGAGGTACAGCACCATGTGGCCCAGGTCGCTCATCAGGCCTTCAGTAAACACCCTCCCCACATCCACCAGCTTGCCCACCCCCGCACACTTGCGTGCCAAAGCCGTCGCCGCCAAGGCCCGGAACAAGCTGCCGTGCCAAAACCGGGCGGAGTCCATGAGCTTGGGCTGCATCTGCTCAAACGCCTCAACCACCGACGTTGCCAGCACCAGGTCATGCACCGGGCGCATACCCAGCAGCGACACCGCCCGTACCAGCGAATCGATTTGCCCACTGAACCCAAAGAATGAGCTGTTGATGAGTTTCAACACCCGGGCGGTGAGCGCCGGGTCAGCGGAAATAGCTTTGGCCAGGTCATCAACACTGGCATTTTTGTCATCCACCACCCGTTTGACCTGGATAAAAATGGCGGGCAAGGTAACCAGGTTGACGCTGGACGCGATGATTTCTTGGGCGGTTTGCATAGGTTTGGTCACCTGCTTAAAACGGCATTTATGCTACTCCACTGTCACGCTTTTTGCCAGGTTGCGAGGCTTGTCCACATCTGTCCCGCGCGCGCAAGCGGTGTGGTAGGCCAGCAGTTGCAGCGGCACCACGTGCAGGATGGGCGACAGGGCACCGTAATGCTCGGGCATGCGGATGACGTGTATGCCCTCATCACTTTCAATCTGGGTGTCTGAATCAGCCAACACATACAGCACACCACCGCGAGCGCGCACCTCTTGCATATTGCTTTTAAGCTTCTCCAGCAGCGCGTCGTTGGGAGCCACGGTCACCACCGGCATTTCACTGGTCACCAGAGCCAACGGGCCGTGTTTCAATTCACCAGCGGCATAAGCTTCTGCGTGGATATAGGTAATTTCCTTGAGTTTGAGCGCGCCTTCCAGGGCAATCGGGTAGTGCAGGCCACGCCCCAAGAACAAGGCGTTCTCTTTTTTGGCAAAGTCATCGGCCCAGGCCATGATTTGCGGCTCCAGCGCCAGCACGCTTTGCAAGGCCACAGGCAGGTGGCGCATGGCCGTGAGGTTGGCGGCCTCTTCTTCATCGCTCAACCGCCCCTTGGCCTGGGCCAGTGCCAGCGTCAACAGGTACAACCCGGCCAGCTGGGTGGTGAAGGCCTTGGTGGAGGCCACGCCAATCTCAACCCCAGCGCGGGTGATATAGGCCAGCTTGCATTCGCGCACCATGGCACTGGTGGCCACGTTGCAGATGGTCAGCGTGTGTTCCATGCCCATGCTGCGCGCGTGTTTGAGGGCAGCCAACGTGTCGGCGGTTTCGCCACTTTGGGTGATGGTGACCACCAGCGTCTTGGGGTCGGGCACGCTGTCTCGGTAACGGTATTCGCTGGCAATCTCAACCTGGCAGGGCACTTTGGCAATGGATTCCAGCCAGTACTTGGCCACGCTGCCGCTGTAGTAGCTGGTGCCACAGGCCAGAATCAGCACGCGATCGATCGCCTTGAACACGTTGTAGGCACCGTCACCAAACAACTCCGGCGTGATGGCGACCACACCCTCCAGCGTGTCACCAATCGCACGGGGCTGCTCAAAAATTTCTTTCTGCATGTAGTGGCGATACGGCCCCAGCTCAGCCGCGCCGCTGTGGGCGTGAACCGTTTTGACAGCGCGCTGCTGCGGCTTGCCGGCCTGGTCTACCACCCAGTATTTGCCTAGCTGCACATCCACCACGTCGCCCTCTTCCAGATAGACGATCTGGTCGGTCACACCCGCCAGGGCCATGGCATCGCTGGCCAGGAAGTTCTCGCTGTTGGCGACGTTTGTGCCCACACCCAAAATGAGCGGGGAGCCAGCACGCGCACCAATCATGCGGTGGGGTTCGTCTTTGTGAATCACGGCCAGTGCATAAGCACCGTGCAGGCGCTTGAGGGTGGCCAGCACCGCCTCCAACAGATCGCCGTCATACAGGCTGTCGACCAGGTGGACGATGACTTCGGTGTCGGTTTGGCTGAAAAATTCATAGCCCTGGCGCTCCAGGTCGCGGCGCAGGCTTTCATAGTTCTCAATGATGCCGTTGTGCACCAGACCCACGCGGGGCGGCAGTGGCGTGGGGCCGTCCAGTGTGCCGATGGTGGATTCCGGCATGGCCATGGGGCCTGCGCTGAAGTGGGGGTGAGCGTTGTGCACGGCCGGCACGCCGTGGGTGGCCCAGCGCGTGTGGGCGATGCCGGTGTAACCCTCAAAAGGCTTGCCCGCCGCTTTATCAGCCGCGAACTGCGTTTCCAGCTCAGCCACGCGGCTGGTGGTGCGAGCGCGCTTCAGCCCCCCGGCGTGGATGGCAATACCGCAGGTGTCATACCCCCGGTATTCCAGACGTTGCAGACCTTGTACCAGGATGGGGACGATGTTGCGGTTAGAAACTGAGCCGACGATGCCACACATAGATTGCTCCA
>JANOLC010000417.1:0-3354 GCA_031419575.1 Burkholderiales bacterium
GTGCGGTGTTTGGAGCCCTTGCCCAACACGTGCGCCTCGGTGGCCTCCAAGTCCACATAGCCAGCGGCAGATTTGCTGGCGGTCACATTCAGCCCGGTTAATTCGGCCACGCGCAGGCCACTGCCGTA
This sequence comes from Burkholderiales bacterium, assembly GCA_031419575.1. Taxonomy (GTDB): domain Bacteria; phylum Pseudomonadota; class Gammaproteobacteria; order Burkholderiales; family Burkholderiaceae_C; genus JANYCG01. The sequence continues at coordinate 129 of JANOLC010000417.1, forward strand.
CAACAGCTCGACCATGGCCGCATCGCGCGCTTCCAGCCAGGCGTTGTCGACCTCACCGCGAAAGGTGGCCAGCTGCATGGCGTTGTCAATGCTCAGGGCTTTGGGCAAGGGTTTGGGGGCTTTAGGCGCGCGCACGTCTTGCACGGGGTTGCTGGTGATTAGCCCCTCGCGGCCCAACCAGGTGTAGAGGCCGCGCCAGCCCGACAAAATGAGCGCAATGCCCCGCCCGCTACGGCCACCGCTGTGCATCTGGATGACCCAGTGGCGGATGTGGTGGTTTTGAACCGCCCGTAGTTCGACTTTGGACTTGGCGGCGAATTCGGCGAGTTTTTGGAGGTCAAGCGCGTAGAGCTCGACGGTGCGCTGGGCCAGGCGCTTTTCGACACGGGTGTGTTCTAAATAACGCTCGATCAAACCCGCGCCCACGGAAAACCTCAGCGCAGTCTTGACAGCGCGGCGCTGGCCAGTTCGGCGATGCGTTGCAGGAAGTCGGTGCCCATGCTGCTGTTGAAGCGTTGCGCGTCCGGCGAGGCCAGCACCAGCATGCCAAAGGCGGGAGTGGCGCGGCCCACGGGCAACATGCGCAGGGGCAGCAGGGCCATGGAGACGGCGGCTTGGGGCTCTTCAAGCCAGCTCACCGCTTCAAAACCGGTGTTCACGCCACAGAAAGGCTCCATCAGCGACGACGCAAACAGGCGCGCGTCATCACTCACGCCATGGGCAAACCCGGCGTGGGCAAAGGCCGGGGCCACGTCCCACACTTTGATGCCCACTTGCGGCACCAGAAAGTGGTCGCGAATTTCGCTGACGATCAGGTCGGGGATGGAGATGGCGTCTAGCGCCAAAAACAGGCTGCGCGTCCACTGCAAGAGCTTGTCGGACAGGATGGTGTTTTCATTGCCGCTGCGGATCATGTCCATCACGCGATGCTCGATGGCTTTGATTTTGTCACGCAGCATTTCGGCCTGGCGCTCCTGCAGGCTGACCGCGCGGTTGCTGTGCGGGCTGGTCAGGTGCACGGCAGCCAGCAGCTCGGCATGGCGTTCAAAAAAATCGGGTGTGTTGGCCAGGTAGTTGGCGATGTCGTCTTCGGTGATGGGGTTGGTGAATTGGTTGTTCATGATTTTTTGATTTAGACGTAGACGGGGATATCGATTTCACCCTGAAACACGGTGGTGGCTGGCCCTGTCAAAGTGACTGCCGATTCTCCACCCGCCCAGTGCACGGTGAGCAGCCCGCCGCGCATTTGTACATCCACGCGCTTGTCCAGCAGGCCAAGACGAATGCCACAGACCACCGCCGCACAGGCTCCCGTTCCGCAAGCCAGGGTCTCGCCCGCGCCGCGCTCAAACACCCGCAGGTGGATGTGCGAGCGGCTCACCACCTGCATGAAGCCCACATTGACCCCCCGCGGAAACGCTGCATGGCTTTGCACTTCAGGGCCTTGGACCAACACCGGGGCCAGCTCCACATCATCCACCAGCGTGACCGCATGGGGGTTGCCCATCGACACAAGTGCTACTGAAATAGTAGCAAACCCTTCAGACTTTACGGGGACTATCGGCCACTTTTCCCATGAACCCGAGGGTTGTGGCTGCATGCCATGGGCATCAAACGGCAGCTGGGCCACATCAAACTCGGGGGCCCCCATGTCCACCACCACGCGGTCGTCCGCCTGCCATTGCAGCGTCAACACACGGTTCATGGTTTGGACTTTAACCACGTCCTGCGTGGTCAGGCCCTGGGCCCGCACATAGGTCAAGAAGCAGCGTGCGCCGTTGCCGCAGTGCTCGACCTCGCCACCATCGGCGTTGTGGATGACGTATTCAAAATCAATACCGGGCGATGGTGATGCTCGCACGGCCAGAATCTGATCCGCCCCCACGCCAAAGTGCCGGTCTGCCAAAAATTTGTACTGCGCACGGGTCAGTCCCAGCCGGGTTTGGGTTTCGTCGAGCACGACAAAGTCATTGCCCGCGCCCTGCATCTTGGTGAATTGAACTCGCATCGGGTAATTATCCCTTTATCCTTCTGGTTGATTTCAGCGACTTGCCGAATGGGAACCTTGCGTCCGAATTTTTGAGTGTCACCATGACACATGGGTCTGAAATGTTAAACAATGTTTGACATTTCAGAGGATCGTCTAAACTCAGACATCACGAACAATCCACAAATTGACCACCATGGAACTACACCTTCGCAAGCTCGGTAACTCAACCGGCCTGACTTTTCCGCCCTCGCTAATACGTGACCTGGGGTTGGCTGCGGGTCAAGTCGTCACTTTGAACAAAACAGCCGAGGGCGGTTTGCTGATTCAACCCAAACGCGAACGCCGCAAGTATTCAGCCGCTGAGCTCAATGCGCTTTGTAATCTGAAAGCCCCCATGCCTGACGATTTGGTGGCATGGGATGCCATGAAGCCAGTGGGGAGCGAGGCACTGTGAGCCGTCGTGCAACGGCCCTGCAGGGTGATATTTTTCTTGTGGCGCTTGACCCCGTCGCGGGTACCGAGATTCGGGGCACCCGTCCTGTGATGATTCTCTCGAACGCCGAATTCAATACGGGTGGCCGCGCTTTAGTGGCGCCTATCACCCAGGGCAACTTTGAACGGGTTGCTGGCTGGTCGGTCACCTTGATGGGCAGCGGCACCGCCACACAGGGAGCCGCCGTCGTGAGCCAGTGCCGGGTGCTTGACCTGATGGCCCGCAACGCGAAGAAAGTGGAGAGTGCCCCGATTGAGGTGATTGAGGAAGCGCTGGCCAAACTTCAGGCCATGATTGATATTTAGAAGTAGCCGACGAAGCCCATGCCAAGACCAACCCAACTCCTGCACGCCCAGCGCGAGCCCGCCACTACCCGCCCTGCGGCCACTGTATTGCTGCTGCGCGACTCATCCCAAGGCATTGAAGTGCTGATGACGCGCCGCTCCATGACGGCCAGTTTTGCGCCCGGGGCCTATGTATTCCCCGGTGGTGGCGTGGATGCCGCCGACGCGCTGGCGCACCCGCAGGCCAAGAGACGCGCCACGCAGAGTGACCTGCATTTGACGCAGGCGATTGCCGCGATTCGCGAGAGCTTTGAAGAGCTGGGCATTTTGCTGGCGCGCAAATCCGATGGCAGCTTGGCGGACCAGGCCGACATTGCCCGGCTGGACCGCAAAGCCCCTTTCACCGCCCAATGCGAAACGCTAGGCCTGACGCTGATGGCTGACGAGGTCTTTGTGCTG
>JANOLC010000418.1:0-4010 GCA_031419575.1 Burkholderiales bacterium
GCACCGCCTTGGCCACACCCAGCGGCACGGCAATCAGATAACTAATAAAAAATGTCCACAGCCCCAGGCTGATGGACACCGGCAGCTTCTCCCAAATCAACTCGGAAACTGCTTTGTTTTGAAAGAAGCTTTTGCCTAGGTCAAACCGTGCGAACTGGCCTAGCATTTGGACGAAACGCTCGGGCGCGGGCTTGTCAAAACCATACAGCGCCTTGATTTGCTCAATCCGTTTGGGGTCTACGCCCTGCGCGCCCCGGTAAGCCATGCCGCCGCCCTCTGCCCCGCCGCCTGCACCGGCTTTGGCTTCCGCCATGTACTGCTCTACTGGCCCGCCGGGCACGAACTGGATGATGACAAAGGTGATCAACAGCACCCCAAACAGGGTGGGCAGCATCAGCAGGCAGCGTTTCAAGATATAGGTGAACATGGTTTACTTTTTCCACCAAGTGTCGATAGCCCAGGTTTCGCCTTGGGCGTAGGGAGGCATGTTGGCGGGCCGGGCTAAACGCCAGCCGTTGTAAACAATGCGATGGGTGCCCGCGGTCCACTGCGGAATCAACAAATGGCTGTGACTGATGACGCGCTCCAGCGCACGGCAGGCAGGCAAAAGTTGTGCTTTGGTCTTGGCGCCTGTCATGGCAATGACCAAGGCATCGACCGCCGGATTTTTGACACCGGAGAGGTTGCCAGAGTCTTCCTGATCCGCCGCTTTGGCACCAAACAGGTCAGCATATTCTTGCCCCGGGCTGTGCGTGCCCGCATAGGCCAGCGAAGTGATGTCAAACTCAAATTTTTGCAGGCGCTGCTGGTACAGCGCAAAGTCCACCGGGCGAAAGTTCAGTTTGATACCGAGTTTTTCGAGATTGCGTGCCCACGGCGTCACCACGCGCGCGCTGCCTTCGTTGCTGTCCAGGTATTCAATCTCAAACGCCTTGCCCTGGGCGTTGCGCAAGACACCCTGCTTGATGTCCCAGCCCGCCGCTTTGAGCAGTGCCTGGGCCTGCCGCAGATTGCCGCGCAGGGATGCGTCGCCATCGGTGCGTGGTGCCACCGTCATGGGACCAAAGGCCGCTTCGGGAATATCTTTGCGCAGCGGCTCCATCATGGCGAGTTCTGCAGGTGTAGGCAAGTCTTTGGCCTGGCAGTCAGTATTGCCAAACAGACCGTTCACCCGCTGGTAGGCGTTGTAAAACATCTGGCGGTTCATCCACTCGTAGTCCATGGCCAGCCCTAGGGCCTGGCGCACGCGTACATCCTTGAAGTTGTCGCGCCGGGTGTTGAGCACATAGCTTTGAAATCCCGAAGGCAGGCTGTGTTTGAACTCGGTCTTGACCAATTCACCGGTGTTAAAGCGTTTGCCGGTGACGCGGCGCGCCCAGTCGCCGGCCGAGAAAAAACGCATCAAGTCAAACTCGCCTGCTTTGAGGGCCTCTAGTCGTGCCGTGCTGTCTTTATAAATTTTGACGGTGATGCGCTCAAAGTTGCTGGTGCCGCGCCTTACGCTCAGGTCTTTGGCCCAATAGGTGGGGTCGAGCACGTAAGTGATGTCCTTGCCAAACTTGACTGGGCCAATTTTGTAGGGACCACTGCCAATGGGAATGTCGGTCACCACCTTGTCGAAGGTTTTGAGCACTTGGTTTGGACCGCTCTCCTTCAACCCGTTATTTCTCCCCTCATTGCCCCACTTGCGGCTGAAAACCGGCAGGCCGCCCACGGTCAGCGGAAGTTCGCGGTTGGGCTTTTTGAAGCGGTAACGCAGCGTGCGCTCATCAATCACATCCAGCCCGGCGACATCTTCCAGAATGTTCTTGTAAGCGGGGGATGTAAAGGGGCCCATCAGCGTGTCATAGCTGTACTTCACATCCGCTGCCAGCACCGGGTCGCCGTTATGGAATCTTGCCTCGGGCCGCAGCTTGAACGTGGCGCTCAGGCCATCGGTTGCCACATCCACGTCGCTGGCCAGCAAACCATAGCCTGAACCCGTTTCATCGAGCGACGCCGCCAGCAGCGAGTCAAACATCAGACTGGCCAGGTAGGCAGGTGCCGAACCTTTGATGGTGAACGGGTTGTATTTGTCAAAGGTCGAAACCCGCAGGTTGCTGACCAGGCGCAATTCGCCCCCCTTGGGCGCAGCCGGGTTTACATAGTCAAACTGCGCAAATGCCGGCGGGTATTTCAAGTCGCCCCACAGCGCATAGCCATAGGCTGCCCACGACGGACCGGACAGTCCCAACCACAGGCCCCACAACAGAAAAATCTTCAATCGACGCATGCGACAATTCTGCACCAACAATCAGTTGCGCCAGCAGTACGACAACAACGACGGGAAACAACCATGGGCTTTTTGACCGGTAAAAAACTTCTTATCACGGGCGTGCTGAGCAATCGCTCCATTGCTTACGGCATCGCCAAGGCCTGCCGGGCGCAAGGTGCCGAGTTGGCCTTCAGCTACGTGGGTGAGCGCTTCAAGGAACGGATTACAGAATTCGCAGCAACCTTTGACTCCACTTTGATTTTTGACTGCGATGTGGGCAGCGACGAACAAATCGACAATTTGTTCAAGGATTTGTCGGCACACTGGCCGACGCTGGATGGCTTTGTGCACGCCATCGGCTTTGCACCTCGCGAGGCGATTGCGGGCAATTTTCTGGACGGCATCACGCGCGAGAATTTTCGCATCGCGCATGACATCAGCGCCTACAGCTTTCCAGCCATGGCCAAGGCGGCCCTGCCCTACCTGAACGACAAGTCAGCCTTGCTAACGCTCACCTACCTGGGTGCGGAACGCATCATCCCCAACTACAACACCATGGGCGTGGCCAAGGCATCGCTGGAGGCCACCGTGCGTTACCTGGCTGAAGCCGTGGGCCGCACGGCAGATGGCCGGGGCATTCGGGTCAATGGCATCAGCGCGGGCCCCATCAAGACGCTGGCGGCCAGCGGTATCAAGGACTTTGGCAAACTGCTCAACATGGTGGCGGGCGCATCCCCCATACGCCGCAATGTGACCGTTGAAGACGTGGGCAATGTGGCGGCGTTTTTGCTCAGCGACCTAGCCGGTGGCGTGACGGCTGAAATCACCTATGTGGATGGCGGCTTCAGCAAGACCATGGGGGTAATCGCAGAGGTCGCCACGGGTTGATATCCGAATAAAAAGGATCTCTAGTCCCCGTCGAATATAAATAGTTTGCTACTTATTTAGTAGCAAACTAATTGTCAAATTAGATCAGATGGTCCGACGGTACGGGCCTTTATTGCCGACCTGGATCACCCGCCCCGGCACCACGGCAGTTTCAGGCTCTGGCGTTGCCACGCAATCGGCGTAATAGTGCATCTTGCCGTCTTCGCCCTCAATCTCGACCAAGCCATGAATATCCGTCTCAAAACCAGGGCACTTGGAATTGAACTCTCTTGAGAATTTCAGGTAATCCACGATCTTCTTGTTGAAGACTTCACCGGGAATCAGCAACGGAATGCCCGGCGGATACGGCGTGACCAAGCCTACAGTGATGCGACCTTCCAGCTCGTCAATTTCCACCCGCTCGGTCTTGCGTTGCGCAATGTGGGCATAAGCGTCGCTGGGCTTCATGGCGGGGGTCAAGTCGCTCTGGTACACGTCAGTGGTGAGTCGTGCGATATCGAACTTGGCGTAAAGCGCATGGATATGCTGGCACAAATCGGCCAGCCCCATCTTTTCGTATTTGGGGTACTTCTGGCAGAACTCCGGCAGGATGCGCCACATCGGCTGGTTCTTGTCATAGTCGTCCTTGAACTGCTGCAAGGCGGTCAACTTGCTGTTCCAGCGGCCCTTGGTGATGCCGATGGTGAACATAATGAAAAAGCTATACAGGCCGGTCTTCTCTACCACCACACCGTGCTCTGCCAAAAACTTGGTCACGACGCTGGCGGGGATGCCGGTCTTGGCGAACTTGCCGTTCAGATCCAAGCCCGGCGTCACGATGGTGGCTTTAATCGGGTCCAGCATATTGAAGCCAGCTTCCATCTTGCCA
>JANOLC010000419.1:0-3967 GCA_031419575.1 Burkholderiales bacterium
CGATGTGGGCGGTGATGTCAGAAGGGGTGGTCATGGGTGGGGATTTTGCCCTGCCTCCTACAATCCTTGAATGACCCGACATTTTGATGTTTGTATTCGTGGCGGCGGCATCACCGGCCGCACCTTGGCGCTGCTTTTGGCCAAGGAGCGCCTGCGGGTGGGCTTGGTGGCGCGGGATGTGTCCCCGGCCGCGGTCGAAGTGGACGCTAGCGTTGACGCTAACGTGGACGTGCGGGCCTACGCGCTCAACCTCAAGTCCAAACAGTTGCTGGAGTCGGTGCGCTGCTGGCCCGACGCGGCCCACGCCACACCGGTGATGACCATGCAGGTGCGGGGTGACGATGGCGGCGAGGTGATCTTCAAAGCCGCTGACACCCAAGCCGAGGCTTTGGCCTGGATTGTGGATGTGCCCGTGCTTGAAGCCATGCTGGCGCAAGCCACCAGTTTTCAGCCCCAGATTGAAATGCTGGAAACACCCCAGCCCGCCACGCTGACCGTGGTGTGCGAAGGCAAAGCCAGCGCTGCGCGTGCTGAATTTGGCGTTGAATTTGACGTGGCGCCCTACTCGCAGTGCGCCATAGCCGCCCGCCTGAGGTGCGAAAAGCCCCATGCGCAAACCGCCCGGCAGTGGTTTGCCCAGGACGAAATTTTGGGCGTTTTACCTTTGGGAACAGGCTCGGTAGCCGAATCAGCCGCCAGTGACAACGAAGTCGCCATCGTGTGGTCGGTGCCCCACGAGCGTGCCCGCCAGCTACTGGACATGACCCCGGCCGACTTTGCCAGCGCTGTGCAAGTGGCCAGCCATGACCGCCTGGGCAAAGTGTCATTAAGCAGCGAGCGTGTCATGTGGCCGCTGCAACTGGCCCACACGGAGCACTGGATTGGCCAGACAACCGTGGACGGAAAAGGCCAGGCCTGGGCGCTGGCCGGTGACGCGGCACACACCGTGCACCCATTAAGCGGGCAAGGGCTGAACTTAGGGCTGGGCGATGTGGCCGAGCTGGCCAGTTTGATTGCCAAACGTGACTACTGGCGCAGCGTGGCCGACGACAAACTGCTGCGCCGCTACCAGCGGTCGCGCAAAGCCGAATCCGCCCTGCTGGCCAATACCACTGACGGCTTGCAGCGCCTGTTTTCCCAAACGGGGGGCAACTGGCAAACGCTGCGCAATTTGGGTATGAACGGTTTTGAGCGCAGCGGCCCGCTGAAAAACTGGATTGCCCGGCGTGCCATGGGCGCGTCATAAACACAGCACGTTCGCCTTGGGGTACCTGACCCTGGGTGGGTGAACTATCCCCAGCCAAATCAATCTATGGCACAGACCTCTTTAAAAGCAACTCAATGAAACTGATCAAAACTCTACTCGCCCTGACACTTGCCGCTGTCAGCTTTTTGGCCGCCGCCGACGACGCCGCCATCCGCAAAAATCTGGGTGAGCGCATCCCCCAGTTGCTGAAAATTGACGAAATTTCTAAGAGCGCCATGCCCGGCCTGTTTGAAATTCGCGTCAATGGCACCGAGATTTTTTACACCGACGCGGAAGGCAACTATTTGATTCAGGGCAGCCTGATCGATACCAAGCAGCGCCGCAACTTGACCGAAGAACGGGTGGACAAGTTGACGGCAGTTGCCTTTGACAGCCTGCCCCTGAAAGATGCGTTCACCATCGTGCGCGGCAATGGCAAGCGCAAACTGGCCGTGTTTGAAGACCCAAACTGCGGCTACTGCAAGCGCTTTGAGCGCGACCTGCAGAAGGTGGACAACGTCACCATCAGCATGTTTTTGTACCCCATCCTGAGCTCGGACTCCACCGACAAGTCCAAAAACATCTGGTGCGCCAAAGACAAAGCCAAAGCCTGGCAAGACTTCATGGTGCGCGACCAAGCCGCCCCCGCCGCACCCGCCAATTGCGACACCACCGCCATTACACGCAACGTGGAGCTGGGCCGCAAGTTCAAGATCACCGGCACCCCCACGCTGATCTTTGCCGATGGCTCACGCGTGCCTGGAGCCATTAGCGCAGCGCAGGTTGAGAAATACCTGACTGACATCAAAAACTAACGCTTTCGCCTGCTGGTGTTCCCCGAAGACCTCACTTTAGTTACTATCCAATTAATAGCAAACTATTGATATTTAACGGGGACTTCAGGCCATTTTTACCAATAAACCCGTAAAACCCATGTCGCCCAAACCTCTTCCGGCGTCCGTCAATTTCCGCGTTGAAGTTGCAGACCTTCACGCGCACCTGTTTCAAGTCACGCTGACGCTGCGCAAGCCCCAGGCGTTGCAGAGACTGAGTTTGCCGGTGTGGATTCCGGGTAGTTATCTGGTGCGGGAGTTTTCCAAAAATTTGCAACGCCTATCAGCCCGCCAGGGTAAGGAAGACAAGCACGGGGCGGACGTGGTGCAGCTCGACAAGTGCACCTGGCAGGTTGACTGCGACCCCCGTAAGCCGCTGACCGTGACGTATGAAATCTACGCGCTGGACAACTCGGTGCGCACCGCCTGGCTGGATTCGGCACGCGGCTTCTTCAACGGCACCAGTCTATTTCTGCGGGTGGAGGGCCAGACCGAGGCACCCCACGAATTGACGTTGATTGCCAGCCCGGCTATCAAATCGTGGGAAGTCGCCACGGGTCTTGAGCCCGTGAAGGTTTCCAAAAACGGCTTTGGCACCTATTGCGCAGACAACTACGACGAGTTGGCCGATTGCCCGGTGGAGATGGGGCATTTCTGGAGCGGCAACTTCAACGCCTGTGGTGTGCCGCATCGCTTTGTGGTGGCTGGTGCAGCGCCCTCGTTTGACGGGGCCAGATTGCTGGCCGACACGCAAAAAATCTGCGAGACCGAGATTCGGTTTTGGCACCAGAAAGATGTGACAGGTAAGGTCGGCAGCAAAGCTGCCAAAAGCGTCACATTGAAGCCACCGCACACAAACTTTGTATTCATGCTGAACGTGGTGGACGATGGTTATGGCGGGCTGGAACACCGCAACTCCACCGCGCTGATCTGCAATCGCAAAGACCTGCCACGGCTGGGCACTGCCGCTAAAGAAACCGTGAAACAGTCTGACGGCTATACCACCCTGCTGGGCCTGATCAGCCACGAATACTTTCACACCTGGAACGTCAAGCGCTTGCGCCCGGCTGAATTTGCCACCTACAACTACAGCGCAGAAAACTACACGTCACTGCTGTGGTTTTTTGAGGGTTTCACCAGCTACTACGACGACCTGCTGCTGCGCCGTGCGGGCCTGCTGGACGATGCGGGCTACTTGAAGCTGCTGAACAAAACCATCAACCAGGTGATGCAGACACCGGGGCGGTTGGTGCAGTCGGTCGCGCAGGCCAGTTTTGACGCCTGGGTCAAGTACTACCGCCAGGACGAAAACACCCCCAACGCCACGGTGAGCTACTACACCAAAGGCGCATTGGTAGCGCTGTGCCTGGACCTGACGCTGCGCGCCGAGGGCACGACGACGCTGGACGAGGTGATGCGTGGGCTGTGGAAACGCTGCAAGGCCGGGCCGATGACCGAGGACGATCTGGCCGCAGTCTTGCAGGATTTGACGGGGCGCTCATTCGCACCCGAGCTGACAGCCTGGGTGTACGGCACGGACGAATTGCCACTCAAAGGCTTGCTGCAAGCCGCTGGTGTGTCGGTGTCTGAAGACCCTGCCCAATCGGCGCAAGTGCTAGGTGCGCGGGTGACTGAGAACCATGCCGTGCAAGTGAAAACCGTTTTACGCGGAGGCGCGGCGGAGCAAGCCGGAATGGCCGCGGGGGATGAATGGCTGGGGGTGGAAGTCGGCATGGGTAAAACCGCGACGACCTGGCGTATCAGCAAGCTCGATGACGTGGTGTTTTACGCGGGCACTGCGCCCAAGGTGATCGCTTTTGTGGCACGGGACAAGCAGCTTTTGAAACTGCCGCTGTGCATACCTAAAGGCATCACCACCTGGCGGCTG
>JANOLC010000420.1:0-7896 GCA_031419575.1 Burkholderiales bacterium
AAGTCAAGAAGCCTGCCGAGTCCAAAACTCCTTGGGACTACTACAACGTGAAGGACACCATTCAGGCGGACTAGTCCTTCCAGCCTTTGTCGGCCTCACGCTGCCCGCTGATCAAGAAGTAATCGGTTGTCAACACTGTCCTGGGGTCGCGCTCGACCTCAGGGTTTCTGTTTTTGGATTGCTTAGGTAGAGGGGCTCACGCCATGGAAATTTTCGGCATTTCGTCGCAGGCCTTTTTTGGTCAGCTATTGCTGGGTTTGATCAACGGCTCGTTTTACGCCGTTTTAAGCCTGGGGTTGGCCATCATTTTTGGCCTGCTGAACATCATTAATTTCGCACACGGTGCACAGTACATGGTGGGCGCATTTGTGGCCTGGTTGGGCCTGACCTACCTGGGCATCAACTATTGGGCTTCACTGTTGCTGGCGCCCCTGCTGATTGGCCTGGTGGCAGCAGTGATTGAGCGAACGATGCTCCAGCACCTCTACAAGCTGGATCACCTTTACAGTCTGCTACTGACCTTTGGCCTGGCCTTGATTGCCGAGGGTGTTTTCAAGAACTTCTTTGGTGTGTCCGGTGAGTCCTATGAGGTGCCTGAGTTATTGCAAGGCGGAGTCAACCTGGGCTTCATGTTCTTGCCCATCTACCGTGCGTGGGTGGTGGTCGCCTCGCTAACAGTGTGCATGACGGCCTGGTATGTGATTGAAAGAACCCCCCTGGGTGCTACGTTACGGGCAGCTACCCAGCGACCTGACCTGGTGCAGGCCCTGGGCATCAACGTGCCGGTGTTGATCACTTCCACCTACGCCGCAGGGGCTGCGCTGGCTGCCTTTGCAGGCGTGTTGGCAGCACCTATTGTTCAGGTCAACCCGGTCATGGGTTCCAACCTCATCATCATTGTGTTTGCCGTGGTGGTGATTGGTGGTATGGGCTCTATCTTGGGCTCCATCCTCACCGGGTTGGGTCTGGGTGTGATTGAAGGCCTGACCAAAGTGCTTTACCCCGAGGCCTCAGCCGTGGTGATCTTTCTGATCATGGTGCTGGTGCTACTCGTTAAACCCGCTGGCCTGTTTGGCAAGCAAGCCTGAAGGAACTCTCATGAATTCTGCCGTTGTTTCTTCTGCCTCATCGTCATCTGGCAGCCAGCGCATGGTCTGGCTGTTTGCCACGCTGGTGGTGTTGGGCTCCATCGCGCCGTTTGTGTTTTACCCCACCTTGCTGATGAAGCTGCTGTGTTTTGCATTGTTTGCTTGTGCCTTCAACTTGTTGTTGGGATTTGCAGGGCTGCTGTCATTTGGGCATGCGGCCTTTTTTGGTGGATCGGCCTACATCACCGGCTATCTGTGTCGCGACATGGGTTTGACTCCCGAGCTGGGTTTGCTGGCAGGCATGCTTTTTGGCGGTGTGCTAGGGGCCATCTTTGGGCTAATTGCCATTCGCCGTGCAGGCATTTACTTTGCCATGATTACTTTGGGCTTGGCGCAAATCATCTTCTTCCTGGCGTTGCAAATGAAGTTCACCGGGGGTGAAGACGGTATGCAGGGCATTCCCCGTGGCAAGCTGTTTGGGCTGGTGGACTTGTCAGACAACATGGCCATGTATTACTTCGTATTTGCGGTGTTTCTGGCCGGTTTCTGGTTAGTCAACCGCACCATTCACTCCCCTTTTGGTCAGATTTTGAAAGCCATTCGTGACAACGAAGCGCGCGCTATTTCTCTGGGCTATGACGTGAACCGCTTCAAGCTGTTGGCCTTTGTGATTTCGGCTGCTTTGACTGGGTTGGCGGGTGCCACCAAGTCGCTGGTGTTTCAACTGGCCTCTTTGGGTGATGTGCATTGGCATACGTCGGGGGATGTGATTTTGATGACGCTATTGGGGGGCTTGGGCACCATTCTTGGCCCAGTGGCAGGAGCCATCACCATCGTGGGGTTGGAGAACATGCTGGCGGACAAAGTAGGCTCGTGGGTCGCGGTGATCATGGGGGCCATCTTTGTAGTGTGTGTGTTGCTGTTCCGCCGTGGTTTGGTGGGTGAAGTGAGCGCGCTGTTCAACAAAGTGGGAGCACGACCATGAACGACCAGTACGGGTATGACATCGAAGACTTGAAAGAGGGCATGTCGGCCAGTTTTGCCAAGACCATCACCGAGGCGGACATTGTGTTGTTCGCTGGTGTCTCGGGTGATAACAATGCCGTGCACACTAATGAAGAGTTTGCCGCCACCACCGCGTTCGGTGGTCGCATTGCCCACGGTTTTTTGACGGCAAGTGTGATCTCCGCCGCAGTGGCTAATCGCCTGCCGGGGCCAGGCACGATCTACCTGGGCCAGCAATTGCGTTTTCGCGCGCCCGTGCGGCCTGGCGATACCGTGCATGCCACGGTCACCGTTAAGTCGGTGGACATGGCCAAAGCCCGCGCCGTGTTGGATACCGTTTGCCGTGTGCGCGGTACGGTGGTGATTGACGGCGAGGCCACGGTCATGACCACATCTTCAGCACGGCGCATCGCGCAGCAAACTACCACGTAGAACGCGCGGTTGCTTTAGAAAATTCAGCAAGTCATTGAAACTTCATATTTCCCAGGAGCCAGCCCATGAGTTACCGAGCCCCCATCAAAGACATGTTGTTTGTTATGCAGGAGCTGGCTGGGTTGCACAAAGTGACCGAACTGCCGGGTTATGAAGACTATGACATCGACACCGCGCAGGCTGTGCTGGAAGAGTCCGCAAAATTTTGTGAGGGCGTGGTCGCTCCGCTGAATTGGGACGGGGACAAAACGCCGTCGTCCTGGCATGAAGGGGCCGTCACCACGACGCCGGGTTTTAAAGAAGCGTTTGCCCAGTTTGTAGAAGGTGGCTGGCAGGGCGTGATTCACCCCACTGAGTTTGGCGGCCAGGGTTTTCCCAAATTGATTGCCACGGGTTGTACCGAGATGCTGCATGCGGCCAATATGTCCTTTGCGCTGTGCCCCATGCTGACCGATGGCGCGATTGAGGCACTGCTGACGGCGGCCAGCCCGGAGCTGCGTCAAGCTTTTGCGCCCAAGCTCATTTCTGGGCAGTGGACCGGCACCATGAACCTGACGGAGCCGCAAGCCGGGTCTGACCTGGCTGCGGTGCGCACCCGTGCCGATCCGCAGGCCAACGGCACTTACAAAGTCTTCGGCACCAAGATTTTCATCACCTATGGTGAGCACGATATGGCGGAGAACATCGTCCACCTGGTGTTGGCCCGGGTGGCCGGTGCACCAGAGGGGGTGAAGGGGATCTCACTGTTTGTGGTGCCCAAGTTTTTGGTGAACACCGACGGGTCTTTGGGCGCTCGCAACGACGCTTGGTGCGTGTCGATTGAGCACAAGTTGGGCATCAAGGCCTCTCCCACGGCGGTGCTGCAATTTGGCGACCATGGTGGGGCTGAAGGCTACCTAGTGGGTGAGGAAAACCGGGGCCTTGAGTACATGTTCATCATGATGAATGCTGCCCGCTTTGCCGTGGGCATGCAGGGTGTGGCCATTTCAGATCGGGCCTACCAAAAGGCGGTGGTGTTTGCCAAAGAGCGCACCCAAAGCCGCGACTTGGCTGGGTCCGCCGGGCCAGTGGCCATCATCCATCACCCCGATGTGAAGCGCATGTTGCTGACCATGCGCGCCACCACCGAGGGCGCACGTGCATTGGCCTATGTAGCGGCCGCTGCCAGCGACGCGGCCCATGCGTCGCCCGATGAGGCAACCCGCAAGCAAAACCAGGCCGTCTACGACTACCTGGTACCGGTGGTCAAAGGCTTTGCCACCGAGATGTCAATTGACGTGACCAGCCTGGGCATTCAAGTGCATGGAGGCATGGGCTACATCGAAGAGACCGGTGCGGCGCAGTTCTTTCGCGACGCGCGGATTTTGACTATTTACGAAGGCACCACGGCTATCCAGGCCAACGATTTGGTAGGGCGCAAAACCGTACGTGATGGGGGTGCCGTGGCGAAGGGCCTGTGTGCCCAAATTGCCATCTCCGAGCATGACCTGGCCGCCCACAACGACCCCGATTGCGCACTGATGCACCAGGCATTGGAAGCCGGTCGCCATGCGCTGGAGTCTTGCATCGACTTTGTGGTGGTGCATGCAAAAACTGACACTAAGACGGTCTACGCCGGTGCGGTGACTTACCTCAAGTTGGCCGGCGTGGTGCTGTGTGGCTGGCAGATGGCGCGCGCCATGATGGTGGCGCTGGACAAGAAAGAATCTGACCCCGGCTTCTATGGTGCCAAGCTGGTCACTGCCCGCTTCTATGCGCAGGCGATATTGCCGCAGGCCGACGCGTTGGCCGCCTCGGTGATGGGCTCTGGCCACACGGTGAACGCCATGTCGGCAGAGATGTTCTAAAGCTTGACTTTTGTGAGTCAACTTACCTGCCATGACTGTCAGCAAAAAGCTGTACAAAGAGTTGCCGAATCCACATGTTGGCAGGATCGCGATTTAACTTGGCATGCCAAAACAGGTTAATGGCTATGTCGGGTAGGCGTGCTGGATGTGGGGACGAGATGAGTCCAAACGGTAGCTCGCATCGTTCGACAAATCGCTCAGGAAGGGTGGCGATAAGGTCTGTGGTTTGAAGCACGTGACCCACTGCGATGAAATGCGGCAGCATCAGTCGCATCTTGCGTTTGATACCCGCACGCTCTAGCAGTCCATCCACCTCCCCATGTCCTGTGTTCGCAGCCAAGATGCCGACATGGTCTAGCGCGGTAAATTGTTTGAGCGTCATGGGTGATTTGGCCACCGGGTGCCCTTTGCGAAAGACACACACGTACTTGTGACGAAACAAACGCCGTTGGAAAAAGCCAGTCTGCAAGTTGGGCAATAGGCCAATCGCCAAATCGACCGTGCTGGACTCCATGTCCTCCTTCAGATTCCCCGAGTTAGGTCGTACCGTACTCACCCGCACATTTGGAGCCACCTTGGACAAGGCAACCATCAAGGGCGGCATAAAGTACATCTCGCCAATATCGGTCATCGCGAGCTGGAAATTGCGTGTGCTGGTTTGCGGGTCAAAGGAGTCGCGCGTGGTGAGTGCCGTCTGCAGCGCGCCCAGTGCGTAGATCACGGGTTCGGACAGGTGCAGGGCATAAGGCGTGGGTTCCATACCGCGGGAGGTCCGCAAAAATAACTCGTCTTTCAGCACAACGCGCAGGCGCTTGAGTGCATTGCTGACAGCAGGCTGCGTCAAACCCAGCTTCTCCGCCGCTTTGGACACACTGCGGTCCAGTAGCAGTTGGTTAAAGACAATCAGCAGATTCAGGTCAATTTCGCGCAGATCCATACATCACCTCACTATTCACAACGGTGATTTTATCTATTGGTTTGGCTTTATCGACTTATAGGGCACATGTCTCCAAAATCGACGCAAACAGGAGACAAAGGCTGCGGCCTGCAAAACATGGAACTCGTCGTAGAACCTCTCAATGTGCGTCTGAACGTGGAAAGCGGAAGTAATCTGCTGGACGTGTTGAGAAGCCACCAACTACCTATCTCCTATAGCTGCATGTCGGGTCGTTGCGGCACCTGCCGCTGCCGGGTAGTGTCGGGCCAGGTACGCGACAGCGGGCCTGAAGCTGGTCGCCCTCAAGCTGGAAAACACGACTACGTGCTGGCCTGCCAGACCGTGCTGACCGACAACTGTGCCATCGAATTACCCGAGGTGGGCGAGGTCGTGGTTCACACCGCGCGTATTGTGAAAGGCACGGTCACTGCCATCGAAGCGGCCACCCATGACATCCGGCGCATCCGGGTCAAATTGGCCAAGCCGATTGAATTCAGCGCCGGGCAATATGCCACGGTGCAATTCACGCCTGAACACATCCGACCCTACTCCATGGCCGGTTTGCCGGATGACGGCGAATGGGAGTTCCAGATTCGCCGGGTACCCGATGGCCGGGTCACCGCCTTCATCTTTGATGATTTGAAAGTGGGTACGGCGCTGCGCATTAGCGGCCCGCTGGGTACGGCCTACCTGCGACAAAAGCACACCGGCCCCATGCTTTGTGTGGGTGGTGGCACGGGTCTGGCTCCCGTCTTGTCCATCGTGCGTGGCGCATTGGCGGTGGGCATGGACAACCCGATTCATCTGTACTTTGGCGTGCGCAGTGCACAGGACGTGTACGACGCCAACCGCCTGCAAGCATTGGCTGCCGCGCACCCGAATGTGAAAGTTCACATCGTTGTGGCCACCGGTGCTGTCGCTGCCGGTCATCGCAGTGGCCTGGTCACCGATGTCATTGAAAAAGACCTAGGCAACCTGGCCGGTTGGCGTGCCTACCTGTGCGGCGCACCGGCCATGGTCGACGCCCTCAATCTGCTCGTGACCCGCTTGGGCGTGGAGCCGGGTCACATCCATGCTGACGCTTTTTACCCCAGCGGTGTTTAACAATCAAAGGAGACAAGCAATGAGTGAAACCCATACCGTGTTCCCCGAAAGCCCTGCGTGGCCGGAAGAGGGAAACAGCCGGGTGCCCTTTTGGGCCTACACCCGTGAGGATTTATACAAAAAGGAACTGGATCGCCTGTTCTATAACGACCACTGGTGTTATGTTGGCCTCGAAGCCGAAATCCCGAATGCAGGCGACTTCAAACGCACCGTCATAGGCGAGCGCTCGGTGCTGATGGTGCGTGACAAGGACGGCTCGATTCATGTTGTGGAAAACGTCTGCGCACACCGCGGTATGGCATTCTGCCGGGAACGGCACGGCAACCGCGAGAGCCTGACTTGCCCCTACCACCAGTGGAACTACTCACTGTCGGGCGACCTGCAGGGTGTACCGTTCAGGCGCGGCGTCAAGCAGGACGGCAAGGTCAACGGCGGCATGCCGGCCGACTTCAAGCCATCCGACCACAACCTCACCAAGCTCAAGGTTGCCATGCGCGGCGGCGTGGTCTTCGCCTCGTTTGACCACGACGTGGAGCCGCTGGAAGACTTCCTCGGGCCCGTGATCCTCGGCTACTTCGACCGCCTGTTCGATGGCCGCAAACTCACGATTCTGGGCTACAACCGCCAACGCATTCCGGGCAACTGGAAGTTGATGCAGGAGAACATCAAGGACCCGTACCACCCGGGGCTACTGCACACCTGGTTCGTCACCTTCGGGCTCTGGCGCGCCGACAACAAGTCGCAGCTGCTGATGGATGCGCACCACCGCCATGCGGCAATGGTGTCCACGCGTGGTGCCGCCGGTAAGGCTGCCGACAAAACCTCTGACGTGACGCAGGTATCGAGCTTCAAGGCCAACATGGAGCTGAACGATCCGCGCTTCCTGGACATCGCGCACGAGCCATGGTGGGGCGGACCAACCGCCGTGATGATGACGGTCTTCCCGAGTGTCATCTTCCAGCAGCAGGTCAACAGCGTGTCCACGCGCCATATCCAGCCCGATGGCCATGGCGCATTCGACTTTGTTTGGACACACTTCGGCTTTGAGGACGATAGCGAGGAGATGACGCAGCGCCGCCTGCGGCAGGCCAACCTGTTTGGCCCGGCGGGGTTCGTCTCGGCCGACGATGGCGAAGTCATCGAATGGTCGCAGGAAGGCTTCGAGACTAAGCCCGCGCACCGCACGCTTGTCGAGCTAGGAGGTCGCGCCGTCGGTGACACAGACCACATGGTCACCGAGACCTTGATTCGTGGCATGTACGAATATTGGCGCAAAGTGATGGGGGCATGATGATGGACTTTCAGAACTACTTCGAACTGACACAGCTGTACGGCAACTACGCCTCGGCCGTTGACGCGGCCGACTGGGAAGCCTGGCCCGAATTCTTCATCGACGACTGCGTGTACAAACTGCAGCCGCGAGAAAACCACGAGCGTGGGTTCCCACTGTCAACGCTCGCCTTCGATAGCAAGGGCATGCTCA
>JANOLC010000421.1:0-11733 GCA_031419575.1 Burkholderiales bacterium
CGAATTCGGCACAGACAAGCCTTTAAACGCCAGGGTGCCGCAGGCAGCCAAACCAGACAAGTCAAGCGGCAACTCATTTTCGACCATGATGCGAATCACGCCGAGCGCATGCCGTCGCAGCGCAAACGGGTCCTTGTCGCCAGTCGGCAAATTGCCAATCCCAAACATGCCCACCAGCGTTTCCAGCTTATCGGCCAGCGCCACAACCAGCCCCACGTCATTGCGCGGTAAATCATCACCCGCAAAACGCGGCTTGTAGTGGTCTTCAATGGCGTGCGCCACATCAACACTCAAGCCGTCATTGAGCGCGTAGTAGCCGCCCATGATGCCCTGCAGCTCAGGGAACTCGCCCACCATGTCGGTGACCAAATCGGTCTTGGCCAGGCGGGCTGCTACAGCCGATTGTTCTGCCAACGCACCGCCACCCAATTGCTGGCCAATGGCTTTGGCGATGGCAACCACGCGCGCCATCCGCTCGCCCTGCGTGCCCAACTTGTTGTGATAAACCACCTTGGACAGCCCCTCCACACGGGACTCCAGAGTTTTCTTGCGATCCTGATCAAAGAAAAACTTGGCATCGGCCAACCGTGGCCGCACCACGCGCTCATTGCCGCCAATCACAAAGCTGGCGTCATCCGGTGTGATGTTGCTGACCACCAGGAATTGGTTAGTGAGCTTGTTGGCGGCATCCAGCAGCGGAAAGTACTTCTGGTTCGCCTTCATCGTGAGGATCAGGCACTCCTGCGGCACGTCCAGGAATTGCTTCTCGAACTCGCAGACCAACACATTGGGGCGCTCGACCAGCGCGGTCACTTCGTCGAGCAGGGCATCGTCGTCAATTACTTTCACGCCTCCGCCGATTTTGGTGGCAGCGGCGTTCAACTGGCGCACGATCTCCGCACGACGCTCGGCAAAGCTGGCAATCACCGCGCCGTCCTTGGCCAGCGTAGCCGCGTAGCTGTCCGCATCCGCAATCACCACCGGCGACACAGCGGCTTCAAACCGGTGGCCCTGCGTGGTGTTCCCCGAGGTCAGCCCCAGCACCTTCAACGGCACCACATCCGCACCGTGCAAGGCCAGTAGCCCGTGCGCGGGCCGTACAAAACTCACACTGCTCCAGCCCGGCAACTCGCAATCGCGCTCCAGCTGGTAGGTCATGACTTTGGGAATTGGCAACTTGGCAAGAGATTCTTCCAGCGCTTTTTGCAAGCCCGCGGCCAGGGTCGCGCCGGTCACAACGCTCTCGTAAAACAGCGCCTCGGCCTTGCCGTCCATGGCTCGCTTGAGCCCAGCCACTGCCGAGGCGTCCGCACCCAGTGCCTGCAGGCGTTTGAGCAGCGCAGGCGTGGCGTTGCCCGTTGCGTCCAGGCCCACAGAGACGGGCATGAGCTTTTGCTGCAGGGCCTTGTTATCAGCTTGCGTGGCAACACCGGTGATGTGCGCGGCCAGGCGGCGGGGTGAGGCGTAGGCGGTCAGCACCGATGCAGCCGTCGCCAAGCCCTGGGCTTTGAGCTGATCCAGCAGCACACTGGCAAAAGCTTCACCCAGTTTCTTGAGCGCCTTGGGGGGCAGCTCTTCAACGAACAGCTCAACGAGAAGGCTTTTTGAATTCATGGAGGTAGTCATCACGGTCACGCCGCCTTCTTGGTGGTGGGCAGCATCTGCGCCACCCACTCACGCGGTGCCAGCGGGAATCCCAGCCGCTCGCGGCTCTCAAAATAACATTGCGCCACGGCACGCGCCAGGTTGCGAATGCGGCCCATGTAGGCGGCGCGTTCGGTGACGCTGATGGCCCCTCGGGCGTCCAGCAGGTTAAAGCTGTGGGCACATTTCAGAACTTGCTCGTAGGCAGGCAAAGACAGTTGCACGTCAATCAAATGTTGGGCCTGTTTCTCATGCGCGGTGAAGGCGGTGAACAGGAAATCGGCATCGCTGTGCTCGAAATTGTAAGTGGACTGCTCCACCTCGTTTTGCTTGTACACGTCACCGTAGCTCAGGCCTTCGGTCCAGGTCAGGTTGTAGACGTTGTCCACGCCCTGCAGGTACATCGCCAGGCGCTCTAGGCCATAGGTGATCTCGCCGGTGACGGGTTTGCAATCAATGCCTCCGACCTGCTGGAAGTAGGTGAACTGCGTAACCTCCATGCCGTTAAGCCAGACTTCCCAGCCCAGGCCCCAGGCCCCCAGCGTGGGGTTTTCCCAGTCGTCTTCCACAAAGCGGATGTCGTTCTTTTTCAGATCAAACCCCAATGCTTCCAGGCTGCCCAAATACAGTTCCAGAATGTTGCTGGGCGCGGGCTTGAGCACCACCTGGTACTGGTAGTAGTGCTGCAGGCGGTTGGGGTTTTCGCCGTAGCGGCCGTCTTTCGGACGGCGGCTGGGCTGCACGTAGGCGGCTTTCCAGGGCTCGGGGCCAAGCGCTCTCAAAAACGTAGCGGTATGTGACGTACCCGCGCCGACTTCCATGTCATAGGGTTGCAAAAGTGCGCAACCCTGGTCAGCCCAGTAGGACTGCAGTTTCAGAATGATTTGTTGGAAGGTCAGCATAGGTGGGGCAAGGCAGGTAAGAGTCAGGTCGCGCAACCCCTTGATTTTACGGGCTTGTTCAAATCAGTCGGCGCGCTCGCAAGGTGGCCAAAACCACCACGCCCACGCCGAAAATCCACAGCGGCCACAAGCCAAACCGTGCGGCCCACCACGCAAACGGCGTGATGCCCCAGCCATTGGCCTCAGTGTCGCTGCGGCCCTGCACCTGGGCCAGCATTACGCCGCGCGTGTGACGCGGCAGCGTGTGCGTGACCTTGCCCGTGTAGTCGATGACAACAGTGGCCCCGGTGTTGGTGGCGCGGATGAAGGGGCGCTCAAACTCCAGCGCGCGCATGCGGGCAATGCTCAGGTGCTGATCGATAGCCACCGTGTTGCCAAACCAGCCGATGTTGCTCACGTTGACAAAAATCGTCGGCGAGGTGGGGCCATCCAGAAAACGGGCGGCCAGCTCTTCGCCAAACAGGTCTTCGTAGCAGACGTGAGGGGCCAGCCGCTGGCCTTGCCACTCGAACGACGGCTGGCCCACCGCACCCCGGTTGAAGTCACCCAAGGGGATGTCCATCATCTGCGTGAACCACTTGAACAAGGGTGGAATGAACTCGCCAAAGGGCACCAGGTGGTGTTTATCGTAGCGATAGACGGAGCTAGGCTGGGCAGGCGGGGTAGACGGGGTGGCGGTCGAAGTTACTGCGGACTGGGGCTTGAAACCTATCACCGAATTGGTGTAGCCCTGGGTGTAGCTGCCCAGCGGGATGCCGATCAGCAGGGCCTGCTTGCCGCCCGGTGGTGTGAATCGTTGGGCCAGCGCGTCCCAGTACCCCTCTGGCAACTGGTGCGGCAAGATGGGAATGGCGGTTTCGGGAGCCACCACCAGCGAGGCCGTGGATGCGGAAATCTGCTGGCCATACCAGCGCAGAGAATCGGCGATGCCGGTGCCGGGCTGGAATTTTTCGTCCTGCGCGATGTTGCCTTGCAGCAGGGCGATGTCTAGCGGCTTGGTCGTTCTGGACATCTTGTCGATCCCATCTCCGCGACTGCTCAGCGCGCCGCTGGCGGTCACGGCAATCAGCACCGGCAATCCCACCGCGATCAACCCGGCTTGCAAACGCCTCTTGCCCCCCCCCGTTCCTGTCGCCAGCACCGCCCGCAAGCTGCTGGCCACGCCGTAGGCCACCATGGCCGCGATGGCACCCACGCCATAGGCACCGATGTAAGGCGCCAAGACACTCAGGCCCTCAAGGTGTGCGTAACCCGCTGCGCCCCAACCAAATCCGGTGAACCAGGTACCACGTGCCATCTCGGCCAGCATCCAGATCGCTCCAAAAATGATAGCTGACAATGCCCTATTGACGGGGACTACAGCCAAAAATAGTGCACAAACCCCAGCGTAATAGAGTGCCAGCACGCCCGCCAGCGCCAGAATAGCCAGCGCGGTCAGCGGTGCGGCCAACCCCGCGTATGTGTGCATGGCCACGAACAGCCACCAGAAGGTGCCGCACAACCATGCCGTGGTGAACAACCAGCCCAACCAGGCCGCGCGTTTGCGTCGGGTGGCGGGTGTTGCCAACGCGGAAGAATGGGCAATGTTGTCAAGCTGCCAGGCCAGAACGCCCATGGCCAGCAATTGCAGCCACCACACGGGTTGCCCGTCCCACGGCGAGGCAATGGATGCCGCGTGGGCCAGTCCGGCCAGGATGGAAATTAGCGCCTGCAAGATCACCGAATCAGCATTCAGCCAGCTGGCACTTCAAAGCGTTTGGGGAGAGACTTTGAACCACTTCACCGCCCCACCCTTGGTGTGCAGCACCACAAAGCTTAAACCCGACAACACATGGTGTTCGCCGCGCTTGGGGACGTGCCCCATCTCGTGGGCGATCAGGCCACCGATGGTGTCAAACTCATCGTCCGGGTCAACGCCTGCAAGCGTGACGCCAAAGGCTTCGTTCACGCGCTCAATCGGCGTTGCACCGCTAACGCGGTAAGTTTTGTCGGCCAGGACAAAGATATCGCCCTGGTCTTCGGGCAGATCAAACTCGTCTTCAATTTCACCAACGATTTGTTCCAAAACGTCTTCAATGGTGATGATGCCGGCCACTCGGCCAAATTCATCAATCACCACCGCCAAGTGGTTGCGGTTGCCGCGAAACTCACGCAGCAAGTCATTCAGGCCCTTGCTCTCGGGCACAAACACGGCGGGGCGCAATAGGGCGCGAATGCTCAGCTCTGGTGCACGTTGCAGCTTGAGAAAATCTTTGGCCATCAAGATGCCAATGATGTTTTCGCGCTCACCCTCAAACACCGGAAAGCGGGAGTGTGCGGTGTCGATCACCGAGTGCAGCAGCTCATCAAACGGCGCATTGATGTTGAGCGCGTCCATGCGCGTGGCAGCCACCATCACATCCCCCGCACTCATCTCGGCCATGCGGATCACGCCTTCAAGCATGGCGCGAGATTCAGCGCCGATGACGTGGTTGTCTTCAGCCTCGACCAGGGTCTCGATCAGCTCGGCGGTGGAGTCAGGGCCGGGGTGGATGAATTCCGCAATTTTTTGCAGAAAAGTGCGCTTGTCTTCCTTGTCTGGGGATTGGCCAGTCAGTCGCGCGGGTTGAGTGTCAGCCACAGACGGGGGCGGGTTGCGCCTTTGTTGAGAGGCCTCAAGGATAGCGGATTGTGGTGACGGACCGTCAGCCACTTGGGGCCAGGTCAGGCGGGGGGACTGTGCTGCACGTCCGTAACGCCTCGACGCACGTCTTGCACGTCGCTCAAGAAGTCCCAAAAATGCTTGGCCTGCACTTTGATGTGGTAGTCGGCCTGGGCCATTTGTTCTTCGAGCATCTCGGTCATGCGGGTGTCGAACGTGGGCGGGGACAAACGTAAAAAGGCCTCGGCTTCAGAGCCTGTTTTTTCGACTGTGGCCCCAGCGTTGCGGGCGATTTTGAGCATAGCGGAGTTCTCGCTTAGCGCGTGAATGAGCATCAGGCTCACGCCTTCGTTTCGCGCGTGCATCGCGGCGCGGTCAAACAGGCGTGCGCCGTAACCGCGTCCACGAGCAAGCTTGAGAACCGACACACCAAATTCGGCGCAGGAGTCGTGATTTTTGTCGGGTGCAAAGGCCAGGTGGGCCATGGCCAGCAGCTCAAGGCGGCGGTTGTAGATGCCAAAGATCTCGTCGCGTTCAAAGTCCAGGCTATCGGTGTAGCGTTGAATTTGCTCGTCATTGGCTAGGTAGCCAAATCGCAAGTAGCGGTCATGGTCGTCCAGCGCCATCAAATGCCTGGCGATGCGCTCGCGGTGGTTGGCACCGAGGGAACGAATAGACACCATCAACGGCGCCGGATGCGTCTGGGCGTCTGGTTTAGCGCGGCCGCCGTGCGCACGCAAGAGTTCTTTGCCCGCTTCCAGAGACGCCTTTAAGAGCACATTTGTATCAACCATGGATGCAATATAAGGGTTTTCCCTTAATTTACCTATTCACAATTAACCAAAACAACAATTTAAATAGAGGCACACATCCAATTTTTGAAAATTCGCATCGCTTAAACATACGTCGAAAGGCATGCGTGACGGCTTCAGAGCCTAGCCAGGGACTCAGCCATGACCGTGCGGTCAAACGCCAGCGCCACGTGGGCCTTGCCTACAATCAACCGATGCTGGGCACCTGGCAACATGCCAGTGCCAGCCGGGAACACGATGTTGTCGCAATTTGAGTAGAAGCAAGTGAATAATTTTTGGCGCTCTGGCGACTCGGCGGCTGCCAGTTGGTTAAGCCAGTCGCTGTGCAGGCGCATTTGGCGGGCGTTGGGTGCCAAGGCGTAGCGGCCTAGCCAGGTGCCGTGATGCGGCGTGCCAATGGTCATGATGTGATGCACGCGCTGGTCAGCGTTGGCACCTGATCGCAACCAGGCCCGCACAGCCAGGCCGCCCATGCTGTGGCAGACGACCAAGGGTACCAAGCCCGTGGCCAGCGTGACTTTGGCGACAGCTTGGTCAATCAAGGGCGCGTAGGCATCAATAGAGCCAAAAACAGGCTCCAGGTTGACGGCCACAAAGGCGCGTCGGTCGACTATCAGCCGCTTGAGCCATGGCGTCCACAACCCTCGGTTGCAAACAAAACCGTGAACAAACACCACGCCACGCCGACCCCGGTGACCATAGGCATCTTCTACTTGATCAGGCACTGCATTCCAGGCAAAGGGTTGGCGCCACGAGAATACCTGCACCACCTGAATCACCTCGCCACACCAAGCGCGGACCCATTGCCCCAGTGTGGCTTGCGGTGCGGGGTCGCCAGCATTGACCTGGCGGGCAACCGCAAACTCAAAGATGAGAAAGGGGGCAAACAAAAACAGGCTGAGCACGGCCCCCACCACGGCCACGATGGCGGAGCGATCCCACAGCAGAACCAGCCACCCGATCGCAAAAATCAATACACACAGCGTGGTGAACTGGAGAAGGCGAGCAAGCATGGGCCGGATTCTATCGGGGACACAAAGGCCGCAATCCAGAAAACCGTCACCCACGTGTTACGCCAGCGTGACCTCTTTGGCGGTGAGCCGCTTGGCCAGGCCTTGGGCCAGGCGGTTCACCACGCCGTAAATGGACAGCTGCGGGTTGGCACCAATGCTGGTGGGGAACAGTGAACCGTCGTGGATGGACAGGTTCTCAATCTGCCAATGTTGGCCGTCCGGACGGGTCACGCCAAGCTTCTCGGTGCCGCTCAGGCCACAGCCACCCATCACGTGAGCACTGACAACTTTGGTCAGCAGCGGCTTCATAGGCAGGGTGTCGAGCGCATCACGCGCCTGCGACCAAGTGGCGTAGCTTTTAGCCATCTCATGGCCGGGCATGACCTCTTGGGCACCCGCAGCAAACTGAATTTCAACCATGCTGCGCAAGGCACGGCGGGTGCCATCCATCACAAAATCCGTGAGCGGGTAGTCAAGCGTGGGCGAGCCGTCGCCGCGCAGACCCACCTTACCGCCTGCGGCTTGGTCGTGAAAGCCATCTCGCAGTAAGGCAATCAGCACATGCGTACTGGGAAACTTGCGGAGCATGGCGGCTTGCTGCTCGCCAATACCGGGGGCGGTAGTGGCAAAAATCAACGGGTGCAGCGGCGGCGCTTCCAGCTTGTAGCCGAGCGGACCATCGATGGGCTGGGTACCCAAAAAGTGATCGGTGTAAATGGTTTGAGGCGCGCCTCTCCAGGCCTCCACTTTGTCGGGCATGGCCGCCACTGACAGGACGCTGGGGTGCAAGAAGGTGCGAATTCCCAGTCGCCCGTGCGGATCAGGGGCTTCTGAGCGCAGCAGCAAGGCCGCGGAGTTGATCGCTCCGGCTGACAACACGAAATGCTTAGCTATGATTTGTATAGCAAACTGTTGATTATTGGCGGGGACTTGACCCTCTTTTGATGTCGAACATTGCACGCTGGTCACCTTTCCGTTGGCCAGCTCAAATTTGACTGCCCGGGTCTCGACCAGCAAAGTCGCACCAAGATCCAGCGCGGCGGGGATGGTGGTAACCAGCATCGACTGCTTGGCATTGGTGGGACAGCCCATGCCGCAAGAGCCCAGGTTCCAGCAGCCTTTGACGTTGCGGGCAATCGCCGCCGCCGGAATACCCAATTTGGCCGCACCTCGCCGCAGCAGGTCGTTGTTCTCATTGGGGGGCGTGAGCCAGGGGCCAATGCTCAGGCGGGTTTCAGCCTGGTGAAAATATGGGGCCAGCGCGTCGTTGGTGTACTCCGCAAGGCCAAACCGCTCTTGCCAGTACTTAAGCGTATCAACCGGCGTGCGAAACGAGCTGGTCCAGTTCACCGTGGTGGAGCCGCCCACACAACGCCCTTGCAGGATATTGATAGCCTTGTCCTGCGTTTTGCGCGCTGCACTCTCCTGGTAGAGCGACGGGTAGGCTTCGGACTCTTTTTGGTTGAAGTCCGAGCTGCTTTTAAGCGGCCCTTCTTCAATGATGATGACGCTTAAGCCCACCTTGGTCAGCAGTTCTGCCGTGATCCCGGCACCCGCACCGGAGCCGATGATGGCCACATCGCAGGTCAACCTTTGGGGTACGGGGCCGTGGGGGCCGCCCAATACTCTCCAGCCTCGCTTCAATCCGTCTCGAATTGGGTCATTCAAACTGCTCATACGTTAAATGCTCACAATCAGATTTTCAGGGGCCCGGGGTAACCCAAGGCAGACCAGGTGCTGGTATCGGCAAAGTAGGCACCGCCCACTATGTCGTGCAAAGCTTGGTAGGCCTGCTGCCGTAGCGAGACGCTGCTAACGCGCATGGACTGCAGGGCGGTCTGGACGTCAGCTACCGGGGCTTGCGTCCATGTCGTACTCAATCCAGCCAAACCGCGCCGCCCTGCGGCTGTCGCCAGCAAACCCAGTAATTGAGACAATTCTGCTTGTGCGTGGAGTGGCAGCGCGGCAACCAGGTCATCCACTCGACTCAGCAGTCCGTTGATGGCTATTTGGTTCGCACCAGGGTCGGTTGGCAGGCTTCCTGCCAAAAAAGCGCGTCCAACCGCTGTGAACACATCGCGCGCACCTTCCGACAACTTGCCGCCGGGCAGCCCGGGTTGCAGCAACACCACGGCGCCACCGGCGGCGGCCAGCAAAATGGCAGAGCCCAATCCCAGTTTCAAAAGTGATCTTCTTTGCATGATTTAACTATCGCACGAGAGGCTACTGCCCGGGTAGAGCACGTCGCCTAGATAGACTTGGGGTTTTCATCAAGCACTTTATGGACGCAGCACACACCATTCGCGAAGCAGTAGCCCAGGTGGCAGCCTTGCGACTTGCCAGCGCGGCACGGCCCGAACTGGCTTCAGCGGTAACGGCAATCAAGCGGTTTCAGTCTCGCAGGTTTGCGCTCACTTACGCTGACCTATTAGCTTCGGGACCGTATCAAAGCGCTTCGCGGTTTTTTTTGGATGAGCTATACAGCGACAAAGACTATTCGCAACGGGATGCTCAGTTTTCACGCATCGCCAACGCGCTGCAGACGGTGTTTCCCAAACATGTCGTAGTTACCGCGGTTGCTTTAGCGCAATTGCACTCATTGACCGAGGGGCTGGATCATGCCATGGGGCTGGCGTGGTTGGCGGCAGGTGACGCTGATTTATCTTATCCGACCGATGTTTTTTCAGTGGCTTCTGATGACTCGTTAGGGTATCGTCCCAACGAGGCTGCTCGTTATGTGGCGGCATGGCGCGCAGTAGGTCGTCGTGGGGACCGCGATGCACAGTTGAGTTCTGTGCTGCTGGTAGGCCAAGAGCTTGACCGGTTGACCCGTGCGCCCGGTTTAGGCTTGCTGCTGAAAATGATGCGACGTCCCGCGCACGCGGCTGGTTTGAGTGCCTTGCAAAGTTTTTTGGAGGCTGGTTTTGATACGTTCGCGCAAATGAGCGGCCGTGGTCAAGGTGCGCGTGTATTCCTGGCTTTGATCCAAAATCGCGAAAGTGCACTCATCCACGATCTTTTCATCGCCGATGCTGTCACGTTAGAGACAAAACTGAGCAAGCTTTAGCAGCGATGCCCCTTTTTATAAGGGCTTGTCCGGTAGCTGCAATTTGTGTTCGTTGGGCAAAATCAACCCACGACTGTTGACCTACCAAGCAGCAAATGACAGCGATTGCCATCCCGGCCCAAAAAAGGACATTTGATGGAAAAGATCTGGCTGAAGAGCTACCCCCAAGGCGTTCCCCACGACGTCAAACCTGAACAATTTCGCTCACTGACGCATTTGTTTGAAGACTCCTTCAAGAAAAATGCGCACAAACCTTTTTCGGTGTGCTTGGATCAGTGGATGTCGTACGCTCAACTAGATGATTTGTCCAGCAGCCTAGGGGCATGGTTGCAAAGCAAGGGGCTGGAGCCGGGAGGGCGCGTTGCCATCATGCTGCCGAATTTGCCGCAGTTTCCCATCACGATGGTGGCTATTTTGCGGGCCGGCTACACCTGCGTGAACGTGAACCCGTTGTACACCGCGCGTGAGTTACAGCATCAGCTGAAGGATTCTGGTGCGACGGCGATTGTGATTCTTGAGAATTTTGCCAAAACGCTTGAAGATGTCATCGACAAGACCGATATCCAGCATGTGGTGATGGCATCGCTTGGCGATCAGCTTGGGTTTTGGTACGGCAGGTGGATGACATTCGCAGCGCGGCACTTGGCCAAACTCGTGCCTGCCTACACACTGTCGCTGGACAAGGGGCGAACAGTGACGTCGTTTAATAGCGCTGTTGCTAGCGGGTCAAAAGTGACGCTGAAGCCAGCGACCTCAACACTTGATTCAACCGCTTTTTTGCAATATACGGGCGGGACGACGGGCTTATCAAAAGGTGCCGTTCTAACCCATCGAAACATAGTGGCCGCGGTGTTGCAGGGTGAGGCGTGGTTCACACCCGCCATGAGTCGCGTGGGAGACGTCGGCAATATCAACAGCATCTCCGCGCTGCCGCTGTATCACATCTTTGCGCTTAACCTTTGCTTGCTCTCAATCCGCTGGGGATCGTGTCAAACGCTCATTCCTAATCCCCGCGATTTTGGAAAATTTGTCGAAGTCTTGAAGAAACGGCCCTTTCACATGCTGCCCGCCGTCAACACACTTTTCAACGCACTGTTACAGCATCCACAGTTCAAAACAGTTGATTTCTCTTCGCTCTGCGTGTCACAGGCAGGCGGCATGGCAGCATCGGAGGGAACGGCTAGGCATTGGCTGGAGACAACTGGGTGCCCCATGATCGAAGGCTGGGGCATGAGCGAAACCTGCGCTATGGGAACCAACAACCCCGTAAATAGCACCTCATTCACCGGCAGTGTTGGTTTGCCACTGCCTGGTGTTGACATTGCTATCAAGGATGAGGCGGGGCAATCATTGCCGCAGGGAGCCTCGGGCGAGATTTGTATTCGCGGTCCTAACGTGATGGCGGGGTATTACCAGCAACCTGATGAAAACGCGAGAGCATTTACGGCGGATGGGTTCATGCGCACGGGGGACGTAGGCATCATGGACGAGCACGGGTACACCCGCATTGTTGACCGTATCAAGGACATGGTGTTGGTTAGCGGCTTTAACGTGTTTCCTAGTGAACTCGAAAACGTAATCTCCCTGTGCAACGGTGTACTGGAGTGTGCTGTGATCGGCATTCCTGATGAGAAACAGGGCGAAGCCATCAAGG
>JANOLC010000422.1:0-4503 GCA_031419575.1 Burkholderiales bacterium
GCTGTCAGGCATGAATCACGCTGAAGGGGGCTTGGCCTGGGTTGCCAGCACCTTGTCAATCCGCTTGCCATCCAGGTCAACCACTTCAAACGTCCAGCCCGCGCACGCCACGCTTTCACCCGTCACGGGCAGACGGCCGGACACCGCCATCAGCAAGCCTGCCACCGTGTTGTAACGACCCCGGTCTTCTTCGGGCAGCTCGTCAATGGCCAGGCGGGTTTTGAGCTCACCCACCGGCATCAAACCATCCAGCAGCCAGGAGTCATCCGCGCGCTGGGTGGCCCAGGCATCTACCTGCGCCGAGGGTTGCAGCTCGCCGGTGATGGCCTCTAACAGGTCGCCGGGGGTCATCAGGCCCTGTACCACGCCGTATTCATCCACCACAAACACCATGCGCCCGGCGCGCGCACGAAACTGCTCCAGCAATTCCATGCCGCTGAGCGTCTCTGGCATAAATACAGCAGCCTGTGCGTGAGGCCCGATGTGCCCGGCATGGTCGGCCCCCAGTTGCAGCAGCTTGCCCACGCTGATCACACCCACCACGTCGTCCAGCGAGCCACGGCACACCGGATACCAGGAATGCGCACCTCTTTCGCCCCCGGTCCCTGCCAATGCTAGGCTGGCAGCTACTGAATTAGTAGCATCCAGCCATTCGATATCGGTGCGCGGCACCATCAGGGAGGTGAGCGGTCGGTCATCCAAACTGAACACGTTTTGCACCATTTGATGTTCGTGGTGCTCAATGACGCCCGCGTCCAGCCCCTCTTCCAGGCTTGCGGTAATTTCCTCTTCGGTCACCGTACGGGCGGCGTTGGTGTCAATGCGCAGCAGCTTCAAGGTGCCCTGCGTGGTAGCCGACAGCAGCTTCACAAACGGGTTGGCCACCTTGGCCAGCCACAACATGGGGCGCGACACCCAGCGCGCTACCGGCTCCGGGTACAACTGGCCAATGCGCTTGGGCACCAGTTCACCAAAAATGATGGTGGTAAACGTGATCATGGTCACAACAATGGCGGTGGCCGAAATGGCCGCTGCTTTTTCAGTGACCCCAAAGCCCTGCAACCACAGAGCCACCCCCGCGCTGAAAGCCGCCTCCCCCACGATGCCGTTCAACACGCCAATCGAGGTGATGCCCACCTGCACGGTAGACAAAAACTGGGTTGGGTTGGCCAACAGCGTGAGGGCCGCTGCCGCACCGGCATCGCCCACCTCGGCCATCGCAGCGAGCCGCGCTTTGCGGCTCGCTGCCAGCGCCAATTCAGACATCGCAAACACCCCATTGAGCAGAGTGAGCAAGACAATCAGCAAAAATTCCATTCGGGACCAGCGAGAATATACACCATGGCACTTTACTTCATTGGTGACGTGCAGGGCTGCGACAGCGCCTTGCAACGTCTGGTTGACGAGATTTCTTTTTCCCCGAGCCGCGACACCCTCTACCTGCTGGGCGACCTGGTCAACCGTGGGCCAGATTCAGCGGGGGTGTTGCGCCGATTGATGCGCTACGGCAGCGCCGCCAAATGCCTGCTGGGTAACCACGACATGCACCTGCTGGCCGCCGCCCACGGTGTGCGCAAACCCAGCCGCAGCGATACGCTGAACGGCGTGCTGGACGCGCCCGATCGCCAGGAGATGCTGGACTGGTTGTGTCAACAGAAATTGGCGCTGCTAGAAGCCATTTCAAGTAGGAACTATTTGATGGTTCACGCGGGTGTGTTGCCGCAATGGACTGCCGCGCAGACGGTGGCGCTGGCCGGCGAAGTTGAGGCGGTTTTGCGCGGGCCGGGTTTGAGCGATTTTCTGCATCAGATGTATGGCGACATGCCCACGCAATGGCAAGAGTCGCTCACCGGGATGGACCGGCTGCGCTGCATCCTCAACGCGCTGACTCGAATCCGGTTTTGCACACCCAGTGGCGGGATGGAGTTTGAGGCCAAAGGCTTGACGGTGGACGCCGCGCCTGCGGGGTACGTACCCTGGTTCAACGCGCCGGGGCGGCAAACCGCTGATGTCGTGGTGGCCTTTGGGCATTGGTCCACGCTGGGCTGGCTGGACCGCCCAGATCTGTTGTCGTTGGATTCGGGCTGTGTGTGGGGTGGTTGCCTGAGCGCCCTGCGTTTAGCTGAAAGCGGCCCAAGCGCTACAACTCAGGCGCTCATTCAGGTGAAATGCGAGACTGCACAAAATCCCAGGCGTTAAAACCGCTACTATAAATATAGCGAACTATTTAATAACAACGGGGACTTTAAGCCAATTCACCCCGCAAAACCAGCCCAATAACAGTTGAAAGCTGCTATTGGCATGCTCAGGCTGGTTCGGCCTTGAACAGTGCAGCAACCCGCCGCTTGGGCTTGATGTTGGCCGACATGCCACGGCTGGCTTGCTTGACGGTTGCCTCCCAGGCGGGGGCGGCCTCAGAGGCCGCAACGGCTTCATAGGGCTTGTCAAAAAACGGATCGCGGGAGGCGGGTGCCGGACGGGAGAAGTCTCGGCGTGGCGCTCTGTCTTGGCGCGGATATTGAGATTCACGCGATGGCTCGGCACTGCGGTTTGCGGAGCGGTCTGAGCGAACCGCATCCCCTTCACCGCCACCCTCGGCATACATGCGCCGACCTTCATTGAAACGGCCCTGCTTACGGATGTCTGGCACATCTTCATCAAATTCAATGGCCTCCAACTCGATCTTGGTCTTGATGAGCTTCTCAATGTCCCCCACCAGACGCGCATCGGATTTAGAGACAAAGCTCACGGCCAGGCCCGAAGCCCCGGCGCGGCCAGTACGGCCAATGCGGTGCACGTAGTCTTCGGCATTAAACGGGATATCGAAGTTGAACACGGCAGGCACGTCCTTGATGTCCAGACCGCGCGCGGCCACATCGGTGCACACCAGCAAATCGACTTCGCCTTTTTTGAATGCGTCCAGTGCCTTCAAGCGCTCGTCCTGGCTCTTGTCGCCATGCAGGGCGGTGGTCTTCAGGCCCTCGCGCTCGAGCGAGCGGGCCAGGCGGGCACAGCCCAATTTGCTATTCACAAACACAAACGCTTGCTTCATGCCGCGCGACTTCAGGATCTGATGCAGGGCGTGGCGCTTGTCATCATCACCCACACTGTAGAAGTGCTGCTCGACGGTGCTGGCCGTGGCGTTGGAGCGGGCGACTTCAATGGTCACCGGGTTTTGCAGATAGCTGCTGGCCAGGCGCTTGATTTCGGGTGAGAACGTGGCCGAGAACAGCAGCGTGGTGCGCTGCTTGGGCAGGTAGCTCAGAATGCGTTGCAGGTCCGGCAGGAAGCCGATGTCCAGCATGCGGTCGGCCTCGTCCAGCACCACATATTCGACCTGGTTCAGGACGGCATTTTTAGCTTCAATGTGATCGAGCAGGCGACCCGGCGTAGCCACCAGCACCTCAACGCCTTGTTTGAGTTCCAGCGTTTGTGGCTTCATGTCCATGCCGCCAAACACCACGGCGGTGCGCAGGTTGGTGTACTTGGCATAGGCCTTCACCGCCTGGGCGACCTGGTCAGCCAGCTCGCGCGTGGGCAGCAACACCAAGGCCCGCACCGGGTGGCGTGCCGGTGACGTGGAGGCGTTTTCATGCTTGAGCATGCGCTGCAGCAGGGGCAGCGAAAAAGCCGCCGTCTTGCCGGTGCCGGTCTGGGCGGCGCCCATCACGTCGTGGCCTTGCAGCACCATGGGAATGGCCTGCGCCTGAATGGGCGTCATGGACTCGTAGCCCAGCTCGGCCACGGCGCGCATCAACGGGGCCGACAACTGGAGTTGCGAGAAGGAATCAAGCCTTCGCGCGTCAGCAGCAGCCAGTGCCGCGGCGTCTGGGGTGGGACCGGTGTTGGTGGCGTCGAGCACGCTGATCACAGGATTCGTGGGGAGCCCATTGAGCGTGACGGAACCCAAGTTGGCGGAATCATTTGCCACTGCGGGCGACGACGTTACTGTTTGATTCATTAATGCGGAAAAGAACAAAGTGGATGAAGGGGAAACCAGAAAACCGGCCAAAAGACCAACGCTAAAAGAAGACGCTAAACGACAGGCCGCACTGGTTTTAAAGCCCCTGATCCAGATATCTCTGTTCTAGGGCAAACCCCTATTATCCGCTATCTGCTAGAGATGGTGCGCGGCGGGCTCACTAAGATGCTGGGTTACGCCTTCGGCAACGTCACGCCCACCTGCCCCTGGTACTTGCCGCCCCGGTCTTTGTAGCTGGTCTCGCAGACGTCGTCTTTGTCGCTCTCAAAGAAGAGCACCTGTGCGCAGCCTTCTCCGGCATAAATTTTGGCAGGCAGCGGCGTGGTGTTGCTGAATTCCAGCGTGACATAACCTTCCCACTCGGGCTCGAACGGAGTCACGTTAACGATGATGCCGCAGCGGGCATAGGTGCTTTTGCCCAGGCAGATGGTCAGCACATTGCGCGGGATTCGAAAGTATTCCATGGTGCGGGCCAGCGCAAAGCTGTTGGGCGGGATGATGCAGCTGTCGCCGTGGAAATC
>JANOLC010000423.1:0-2400 GCA_031419575.1 Burkholderiales bacterium
GCTGCCGGTGCCGCTCGTCATCACCAAAGACTTCAAGCCGTCGCTGCTGGGCAACGATGTGGAAGTCAAACTCAAAGCCACGTGGTTGGTGTGCCACCAGGCGTGTATTCCGCAAGAAGGCGAGTTTGCGCTGAAGATTCCGGTGAAAGGCTCAACCGGCATCAACTCGGGTGTGTTCAATGCCGCGTTTGCCGCGCAACCCAAGCCAGTCATAGCGGGGACGCAGGGCGTCCTGCCTGATAGTCAGGTGCAGATTGACGGCAACGCCCTCAAACTCACCGTGCAAGGCCTGCCCGTGGGCTTACGCGGCAAGACGCTGGAGGTGTACCCCGAAACCCCGGAGGTGATTGAGACCGCAGCGCCCATCACCCAAAACTGGACGGGTGGCGTGTGGACGGCGCTGATCCCTATCGCCGCGCAGCGCAGCAATTCGCCCAGTGTGATGCCCGTGGTGCTGGCAGCCGAGGTGGACGGCCAGCGCACCAGCTATCGCGCAGATCTCAAAGTGCTGGGCGAATGGCCTCAAATCGCTGCGCCCGCCGCCCTGACTCCGGCGCTGGATGCCGCGTTGAAGGCCAATGCATTCAGCACAGTGCCACCTGCCCCATCTGGTCCGCCCCTTAGCCTGATCGCGGCCCTAGTGGGCGCGCTGCTGGGTGGGTTGATCCTGAACCTGATGCCCTGCGTGTTCCCGGTGCTGGCCATCAAAGTGATGAGTTTTACCCGGCATGCTGACGACCGGCGTGGCCACCGCATCAGTGGCGTGGCCTACACCGCTGGGGTCATCGCTTCGTTTCTCGGCTTGGGCGCCTTGATGCTCGCCCTGCGCGCGGGGGGCGAGCAATTGGGCTGGGGGTTTCAGTTGCAGTCACCCGCTGTGGTGGCAGGGCTGGCGGTGTTGTTCACCGTGCTGGGGTTGAACCTGGCGGGGTTGTTTGAATTTGGGCAGCTTTTGCCTTCACGCGTTGCCTTAGCGCAGTCCAAAAACCCGGTGGTAAATTCATTTTTGTCCGGCGTGCTGGCCGTGGCCATTGCCTCGCCCTGTACCGCGCCGTTCATGGGGGCATCCCTCGGGCTGGCGGTGGGCCTGCCCGCCGTGCAGGCGCTGCTGGTGTTCGGGGCGATTGGCGTGGGCATGGCGGCCCCGTATTTGTTGGCCAGCCTGGTGCCTGCGTTTGCGCGCCTGCTGCCGCGCCCCGGCGCCTGGATGGACACATTCCGCCGCGTGATGGCGTTCCCGATGTTTGCCACGGTGGTGTGGCTGGTGTGGGTGTTAGGTCAGCAAAGTGGCATTGACGGCGCTGGGGCACTGCTGGCTCTGCTTCTGAGTCTGGCGATGGTGCTGTGGGCGCTTACCTTGAAGGGTCGCAGTCGGGTGGTGATTGCTACTGTTTCAATAGCTATCTTTGCCCTGTTGGCGGGGACCTTGGGCACAAATATCTTGAAAATATCAGAAACAACAGCGGTGGCAACCGTGGGTGACCGCTGGCAGGCGTGGGAACCGGGCCGGGTCGATCAAATCCTGGCCAAGGGGCAGCCCGTATTTGTGGACTTTACCGCCGCTTGGTGCGTGACCTGCCAGTACAACAAGCAAACCACGCTGGCGCACCCGGACGTGCTAGCTGACCTGGCCGCCAAAAAAGTGGTTTTGTTGCGCGCCGACTGGACTCGCCGCGACCCGGCCATCACAGCAGCCCTACAGCAACTCGGGCGCAACGGCGTGCCGGTGTATGTGGTCTACAAGGCGGGCGCAGCGCCGGTGGTGCTGTCCGAGATTTTGAGTGTGGACGAGGTGCGTGCCGTGCTGGCGCGGTTGTGATTTTTAGTAACCCAAACCCATGACGACAAACACGGCTGACGACATCGCCCACATCCTGACCCACCACCGTACCGTCGCCGTGGTCGGCCTATCCCCCAAAACCCACCGTGCCAGCTATGAGATAGCCCAGTACATGCAAACCCAGGGCTGGCGCATCGTGCCCATCAACCCGGCAGCGCAAGTCACACACATCTTGGGTGAAGCCGTTTACCCCACCCTGATCGAAGCCGCCAAACACGTGGCTATCGACCTGGTTTGCGTGTTTCGCAACAGTGCGGACGTGCCACCCGTGGCTGATGAAGCCATAACCATTGGGGCCAAAGCCTTGTGGCTGCAACTGGGCATTGTGAATGAGGTGGCCGCCGACAAAGCGCGTGCTGCGGGCCTGATGGTGGTGCAGAACAAGTGCCTGCTGGTGGAGCATCGGCGGCTGCGACAATAAACGCATGTTTGCACCCCTCCAAAACGACACTTTCCTGCGCGCCTGCTTAGGCCTTGCCACCGATCACACTCCCGTCTGGCTGATGCGCCAGGCCGGGCGTTATCTGCCTGAATACCGCGCTACGCGGGCCCAGGCGGGC
>JANOLC010000424.1:0-1989 GCA_031419575.1 Burkholderiales bacterium
GCGAAATCGCTAAAATAAATCATTGAAAATCAATGACTTACAGTTTTTTGGTGGAGCTGGCGGGATTTGAACCCGCGTCCGCAAGTCATCTTCGAGCAGATCTACATGTTTAGTGGTCTGATTTGGGTCTCGCCCTTGTGAACGCGCAGCCACACGCTTTCACCGTCGCCAGTACCCTATTGTCTTGCCCCGGGTTAAGGTACCCAGCCCGGAGCCAGCCGATGAAATTATCTTTACAGCCTGGAACTCTTAACTTGCGCTAAAAACCCCTTGCCCAGCCCATCGGCCTGCTGTTGTAAAGCTCACTGGCAATTAAGCAGCGAGTGCGAAACGTTCGTCGTTTGCAGTTAGTTTTTTTGAATCTGATTAACGAGCGCATTCAGCTCGACATGCACCACAACGATTCCGTACCCACGTCGAAACCAGTGCAGCCCCAGCTTTGCATTTTAGGCTATGCGGGACAATTTCAAGGCACGCCGCCAACTTATAGATTCCGCCCCAACAAAGGCAGCAGTGCCATGGGCAAATCAATGGACGCCTGGGCCCCCCAGTTGGCGGTGTCAGTTGCACTCCCCAGGTAACCATAGGTTGCGGCAACAGTACCCATACCCGCTGCGAGCCCAGCCACGATGTCACGGTAGTCATCGCCCACGTAAATGCATCGTTTGGGATCCAGACCCAGGCGACGGGCGGCCTCAAACAATGGCTCTGGATGCGGTTTCGCATGCCGCGTGGTGTCACCGCTGATCACCACCCGCGCCGTGGCAAACAGAGGCATGGCACGCGTCAACGGATCGGTGAATCTTGACGACTTGTTGGTCACAACGCCCCAAGGTAGCCCCAAAGAATTCAAAGTTCTAACTAATTCATCCACACCGGCAAAAGCAAATGTTCGCTGGGTAAGACAGTGTTCATAGTTGACGAAGAACTCTTCTTTCATGACGGCGAAATCGGGGTGATCCGGTGCCATGCCAAATGCTATGCCCAGCATGCCCCTTGCGCCAGCACCTGCCATGGGTCTGTAGGTGTCCAGAGAAAAGGCCGACAGCCCCCTGTCGGTGCGCATCTTGTCAGCTGCAGCTCCGAGGTCTGGCGCGCTGTCGATCAGTGTGCCGTCCAGATCAAACAGAACCGCGTCAACCTCACCAAAAATTCCGTTGGTCTGCGTCATAGTTCAGCCTCCACGGGTTTTTGGGTTGCAAACATATAGTTAACGCTGGTGTCTGCACTCAACCAATAGCGCTGCGTCAATGGGTTGTGCTCCAGTCCACGGGTTTGTAGCAAATTCAAGTTTGCGCTGCGGCAATACCCAGCCAGTTCGCTGGGGCGAATCATCTTGGCGTATTCGTGGGTGCCGCGTGGCAACAGATTGAGCACATATTCAGCGCCCACGATGGCAAAAAGAAACGACTTGGGATTGCGGTTGATGGTGGAAAAGAACACCCAACCACCCGGCTTAACCAGCGCGGCGCAGGCGTGAACAACGGACGCCGGGTCGGGCACGTGCTCCAGCATCTCCATGCAAGTCACTACATCAAAACTGCCCGGCTGCTCTGATGCCAAAGCTTCCGCGCTGACTTCCCTGTAACTGACGTTAGAAGTTTGTGCCTCCAGAGCGTGCAGCTGGGCCACTCTGAGCGACTTGGTTGCCAAATCAATGCCCAACACATCAGCACCTTTACGCGCCATCGAGTCCGCAAGAATGCCGCCACCGCAACCGACATCCAGCACTTGTTTATTGGACAACGTGCACAGGTTATTGATCCAGTCCAAACGCAGAGGGTTGATTTGGTGCAGGGGACGAAACTCACTGTCCTTGTCCCACCAGCGGTGCGCCAGATCAGAAAACTTCGCCAGTTCGGCGGGGTCTGCATTAAGGTTTGGTGTCATGCCTCAATTATCTGCAAAAGCGGGATGTTGCTTTTTATCAACCGCAAACAAAAAACCCCGCCGAGGCGAGGTTTTTCGATCTAGCGGAGGGCTATTTAG
>JANOLC010000425.1:0-2616 GCA_031419575.1 Burkholderiales bacterium
AAGAAGGACGTGGTCACGCAGGCCTTGGTGGAGTACATCCAGCGTCGTAAACAAACCAAGCTACTGGCCCTGTTTGGTACGGTGGACTTTGAAGAGGGGTTCGACCCTAAAGCGCAGCGCAATGTGGCGCGCGCGCTCCCAGCCGACATTTGATCAATTTCTATTTGGCTTCTCAATGAAAGTCTTGGTTGATACCTCCGTTTGGTCATTGGCCCTGCGCCGTCCCAAGGCAGTCAGCTTGCCGGGAGATCAGCAAGCCACCGTTCGCGCGCTGGCGGACTTGGTGCAAGACGGCCGCGCTGTACTGATGGGGCCGGTGCGACAAGAGCTCCTTTGTGGCATCAAAACCCAGGCGCAGTTTGATGTGCTTAAAGACAGCCTGGCGGCATTTGAAGACCTCACGTTGTCAGTTCAAGATTTCGAATTGGCCGCCCAAGCCTTCAATACCTGTCGCGCCAATGGTGTGCAGGGTTCCAACACCGACTTCCTGATTTGTGCCGTGGCCATCCATCACCAGTTGCCCATCTTCACATTGGACCGTGACTTTGAGAGCTATCGCCAGTGGCTGCCGATCCAGCTCTACGGTGTTTCTTCAGTTTCAAACTGATCAACTTCACGGGCCGCCTTACCGTGGCCGGCCCTCGGCAATCCAAGCCCCCGTCTTGCCCATCGTGAGCCGATACCGGGCGCAGTTGTGAACGTCCAGGCTAGCCAACTCGGCCATCAGCAGGCTTTCAAACTCGGCGGTTTGCAGGTCACTCAGTTGCAGCCGCGA
Source organism: Burkholderiales bacterium (assembly GCA_031419575.1). Lineage (GTDB taxonomy): Bacteria > Pseudomonadota > Gammaproteobacteria > Burkholderiales > Burkholderiaceae_C > JANYCG01. Next base: position 776 of record JANOLC010000425.1, read on the forward strand.
GACGGCCTCGGTCAAAGGTAGTCGGTCACGCACGATGTGCCCAATCGCGTCGGTCAGCGCGTCACGGTAGCGCAGGCGGACTGGGTCTGGCGCGCCCATGGATTCAAGCACCACAGCGTATTTTTTTGTGACCGACGATACATCCAGACAAACAAATCCGTCGCCATCGACAGGTCTAAAAACTCATAAACTCCCATCATGGCTTGGGCGTAATGCTTTGGGCTCACATCCAGAAAAGACAGGGCGCGCAGTTGTAAAGCATCAGCGGAATGTTGGCCGCCAAGCGGCTGCATCGTTTGTTGCCGTCTTCAAACGGCTGCAAGTAGGCCAGGTTGACCCATAGGAAAAAGGCCGCCTCGACCGGGTTTTTGATCAGGCGCGCTTTGTCCACCACCATCGGCAGCATTTCCTGCAACAAGGACGGCACCTGCGTGGGCACGTAGACCGTGTCAGTGATGTTCACCACGGTCTGGCGAATAGTGCCCAGTGCGTCGGAGTCGGCCAGCAAGTCTTGCAGCAGCAAGGCGTGTAGGTTTTGAATCAGCGCGGTCGTCAAACCGTAGGTGGGCACGGCATCGACCAAAAATTCAATCGCCCGCTTGTGGTTGAGCAGCATGACGGTGTCTGCGTCAATGTGGCCGTTTGCATCTGGCACGCCTGACTTGAACAACTCTTGCGTGGCCAGCAAGGTGTAACGGTTGCCCTCCAGTCGCGATGACGACCACGACAAGTCGATGAGCAACTGCTCCAGCACTTTGCGGGCATAGGTGCTAGCGGGCTGCTGCCCCTGCATTCGCCCGTCCTGCATGAGTTGTGTGGCCAACCCGGCGGGCAATAAGGTGCTTTGATTGGGCACGTAGTCATCAACAAACCCACGTTGGTAAGTGACAGGGTCACGCGCGGCCAAGGGCAAACTCAACCGGGCCTGAAGCGTCCGGCTGGCTGACGACCAGTGCGGCGCGCCATCGGCGTGGGCCGTTGTGATTGAGAGCAGGCAGTGCAAATTCGCCACCACAAGCTGATACCAGAGTCATATATGCAATGATGGATATTGCGCTCATTGCATGGACAACATAGTGGCTTGTTTGCACAATCTGCCCTTACCAACTTGATGCTTTCAGGAGCTGCTTTGAAGATTTGTATTCTGTGTGCCGGGTCGCTGGGCTGCGCCATCGGTGGCGTGTTGACCGAGGCGGGGCACGGAGTCTGGCTGATCAACCGCAACGCGGACCAGGTCGAGGCCATGAACCGCCGGGGCCTGATCCTGCGCGACCAGGGCATTGACCGCACGGTCGCCGTGCGTGCTGCCACGCTGGCGCAGGACGCGGGTATGGTGGCCCTGGTGATTGTGTTGGTGAAGTCGTTTCACACCGGGCAAGCCATGCAGGCGGCGATGTCGCTGATCGGGCCAGATACCGTGGTGTTATCGCTGCAAAACGGCGTGGGCCATGTGAACATTGGCACCAAGGGCAAGGACACGCACATTGGCGAGCTGGATGGCCGCATGACGGAGCGCGTGCAGCGTATCGCCGCGCTTTTCAATGCCGCAGGCTTGTTGACCCTGGTCAGCGGCATTCGACTGAGCATCACCGAACCCAACCACGCTTGCCGCTTCACGTGCTGCGCTGCCCCCCGAGGGGGCCGTGCCTTGCTTGGGGCGGCCCGGTGGGAACGCCTTCATAACGTCTGTTTGAAACATCCATGACCTACTCCAAAAAATCCTACGTCGAACATGTCGCTGTGCGTGTCAAAGACATCCACTGGCACATCAACTTCTTCTATGAAGCCCTGGGCATGGACGTGCGCGAGGTGGATGGTGACCCTGTTTCCCCCAAACAATA
>JANOLC010000426.1:0-1548 GCA_031419575.1 Burkholderiales bacterium
CCCCAGCCTGCGCGGGCAGCGCGTTTTTATCACCGGCGGGGGCACCGGCATTGGCGCAGCCATCGTGACCGCTTTTTGCCTGCAGGGTGCCCAGGTGGCCGTTGTTGACGTGGCCGAAGCCGAGAGTGCTGCGCTGGCCAAAAGCCTGGCTGATGCAGGCCACATCAAGCCGTGGTGGCGGGTGTGCGATGTGCGTGATGTCGCCGCTTTCCAGGGCACCATTCAGGAAGCGGTGACAGAACTGGGCGACTTCGCCACCTTGGTCAACAACGTGGCGCGGGATGACCGCCACACCCTGGAATCGGTTACGCCTGAGTATTGGGACGAGCGCATGGCGGTGAATGAGCGCCCGGCGTTTTTTGCCATTCAGTCCATCGTGCCCGGGATGAAACGTTTGGGCGGTGGCTCCATCATCAATTTTGGTTCAACCGGCTGGCAGACCAAGGGCAGCACCTACCCGTGTTACGCCATTGCCAAGTCGTCCGTCAACGGCCTGACGCGCGGGCTGGCCGGCAGCTTGGGCGCAGACCGCATTCGCGTCAACACGGTGTCGCCGGGCTGGGTGATGACCGAGCGCCAAATCAAAATGTGGCTCAACGCGGAAGGTGAAGAAGACATCAAGCGCAACCAGTGCCTGCCTGACAAATTGCAGCCATCCGATGTGGCGCGCATGGTGCTGTTTCTGGCCTCCGACGATGGCGCGATGTGCACCGCTCAGGAGTTCAAGGTGGACGCGGGCTGGAATTAGGCGCCGGAATATTTTGCTCAGCCTGCGGCTTCCGTGGCCGTGTCAAACACCGTGCCGTACACGGTGGTGGCTGTAGTCTTGAGGGCCCGCAGCATCACCTTGGCAGCCGGTGACAGCAGCCGGTCGCGCCGGGTGATGATGCCAAATGCATCCATCTGGCACGGCAGCGCCATCGGCAAGATCGACAGCATGCCGTGGTCAGCGTAGTAACGGGCCACGTCGGTGGCCACCACACTGAGCATGTCGCTTTGCTGCAGCATCTTGGTGGTGAACATCAAGGACGCTGTTTCGATCACGTTGCTCGGGGCTTGCAGGCCTTCTTCCTGAAACATCAAGTCGAACCGATGCCGCAGCACGCTGCCAGCGGGCGGGACGATCCAGCCCTCATCAATCACGTCCACCAGACTGGTGGGTGGACTCCCGAGCAGCGCATGGCCAGGGCGGGCAATGGCGCACACGGGTTCGTCGTGCAGCATCTCGTAGCGCAGCTCGGTTTTGTCGTGCCGGGCGAACAGGCGGGCGACCAAAATATCGAGCTTGCCCTGGTTGAGCTGCTCAATCAACACATCACTGTTTTCAATGGTCAGCGCAATCTGTAGTTTGGGTTGCTCACGCTTCACCATCGCCACCGTGGGCGGTAACAGGGCCAAACCTGGCGCGGTGATGGAGCCCACGTTCACCTGGCCAAACTGCCCGGACTTGGCGGCCTCCAGCTCTTCATGCGCCTGGTTCAGGCTGGTCAGCGCCACCCGCGCATGGCGGATCATGGTCTCACCGTACCAGGTGGGGCGCATACCACG
>JANOLC010000427.1:0-2411 GCA_031419575.1 Burkholderiales bacterium
ATGATGCAAACGGTTTCGCCTGCCTTGATTGAGTCACCCACCTCAACGAACGCCTTGGCGCCGGGAGAAGCGCTGCGGTAAAAGGTGCCAACCATGGGCGACTTGACCACGTGGTTAGCGACCACCGGCACCACCACGGCAACAGGCGCTTCAGCAACGACAGCTTGCGGCATGGGCTGTGACATATGTGCCATCGGCATCATCTGCATGGGGTTGGCATAGCCTTGCATCATGGCGCTTCCGCCTTTAACGATGCGAACCTTGCCTTCAGCTTCGGTAATTTCCAGCTCCGACACGTTTGAGTCAGACACCAGGTCGATGAGTGTTTTTAGCTTGCGTAAATCCATGAGATCTCCAACGTTATTTCAAACACAAATAATTAAATGCCTGTAAATTTTATCAACTTACAGCGATTGGCATGTATTTTTGCAGATTTTTGAAGCTTAACCAACTTGTCGCAATGGACAAGTGCTCGACAAGCCATCGACAAATGATCAATTTATACGGCTGTGCCGTGATGCCGAATCACGGACTGGCGACTCGTTCTGCTACTTGAGGTGCTTCCAGGCACTCAAGTCCTCAAGCGATATACGTCCCATTTTACGGTGCAACACCGCACCCCCTGACCCAACCACCACCGTGAATGGCAATCCGCCGCTCAAGTTGCCCAGCGACTTGCTCAGATCAACGCCGGACAAGCCGGCCAATGCCACGGGAAAACTCAGCGGCATCTTGCCCAAAAACCCATTCACGGCAGCACGTTGATCCACTGCCAGCCCTAGTACCTGCCAGCCCATTTTTGAATTTTCCTGGTAGAAGCGATCAATTAATGGAAGTTCTTCCACACAGGGCGGGCACCACGTCGCCCAAAAGTTGATCAACAACGGTTTGCCCTTGAGCGATGCCATGCTCACCGACTTTCCATCGGGTGACTCAAACACCAACGTCCAAAATTTGGATGCCGCCAGCACGCCATCCGAGCCCTGGTCCGCGGCAGGCCGCTGCTGCCACCACGCCAAACCCGCACCGCCCAGTGCCGCACAGGCAGCCACGGTGCCAAAGATTACTCGGCGGCGTTGAAAAAAAACATCAGACATACAGGTTTGCTTTCATTGGTCGTCATCATCGCCCAGTAACCGTTGAAGTGCCGCCAAGTCACCCCGTGGCGTACGGCCTTTGGCATCGGGCTTGAGCGCGCCCCGCAAATCATCATGGTCGTAAATTAACAGATGCACACCCACCTCTTCATTCAATGCCCGACAGAAGCTGTGCACACTCAATGCATCCACGGTGTCGCCCGTAAAACCCGTGACCGAACGCGGCACATAACTCACCCGCAGATCAATCAACGCTATTTCTGCTGATTTGGAGTCATCACAAAACAACTGTATATAAATGTCGCACAACCGGGTTGCCGTGCCTCGCCAAACTGCCCCGCCCAAATGGGGTCTGAAGGCGGACATTCGCTGCATCCACACTCTGGCATGCTCACGCAGTGCCCGCAATTCGCCGGGCTGGGTCTCGGCGCAAAACATCGCGATGTAATCACGCACCTCGTCTTCAATCTCGTCATTGCTCGGCAAGGCGCTGCGCGCAGGCAAACCCATCTGCTTGATGGCGCGCCGCTTGGCCGCCCCGTATTCCAGGCCCTCTTCGACCACCATGCGGGCGGCCGCTGCGGCTATTTCTGTTTTCAAATCATCCATGGCTGTCAATTGTCTACGACGCGGTAACTGCGAACTCAGCATTGACAAGTGAGCCCAATTTCACTACGTTTTTGATAGCTAACAATGTCCACTCAACGGGGACTTCAAGCCATTTTTACCATTAAGTCCCTTTAAAATGGTGTCTATGCACATTCACATACTTGGTATTTGCGGCACCTTCATGGGCGGCCTGGCGGCACTGGCGCGCGAGACGGGCCACAAAGTAACCGGCTGCGACACCGGCGTCTACCCACCCATGAGCGACCAACTGCGCGCGTTAGGCATTGACCTGATCGAGGGTTTTGACGCTGACCAGTTGGCGCTCAAACCTGACATGTTTGTCATCGGCAACGTCGTCAGCCGCGCCCGATTGCCCGATGGCAGCCCGAAATTCCCGCTCATGGAAGCCATTCTGGATGCGGGCCTGCCTTACACCAGCGGCCCACAGTGGCTGGCTGAGCACGTGCTGCAAGGCCGCCACGTACTAGCAGTGGCGGGCACCCACGGCAAAACCACCACCACGGCCATGTTGACCTGGATTCTGGAGAGTGCCGGACTGAAACCGGGCTTTTTGGTTGGCGGCGTGCCCATGAACTTTGGCATCTCCGCGCGCTTGGGAGGCCGGGCGGCTGAGCTTTCTGCTCCATGTCCCCCGCCCGCTTTGCGGGCTCCTCCTTTACCTGCGCAGAAAGCCCAGCCGCCCGG
>JANOLC010000428.1:0-13152 GCA_031419575.1 Burkholderiales bacterium
CGACTTCACGTTTGTGGATGACATCGTTGAAGGCGTGCTTCGTGTGGTCGACCGCGCTGCTACACCTAACCCGGCGTACGACGCCACAGCGGCCGACCCTGCCACGAGCAATGCGCCATACCGAGTGTTCAATATTGGCAATAGTAGTCCGGTGCCTTTGCTTGAATTTATCGGCTGTATTGAAGAGGCGCTGGGCAGACAGGCTGAAAAAATCTTGCTGCCGATGCAGGATGGTGACGTGCCCGCAACTTATGCCAACACAGACGCACTAAATCAGTGGGTTGGGTTTGTGCCAGGAACGCCACTTAAGGTCGGAATTGAGCGTTTTGTGGCTTGGTACCGGGACTATTTTGAAGCGTAGTGCTTGACCAGCGCTTTGGCACCCGTCTCGCACAAATCAAGAACCCGCTCAAAGCCTTCTGCATTGCCATAGTAAGGGTCTGGGATTTCCGTTTCAGATGAGGTGTCCAAAACGTCCAGGAACAATTTGAGTTTTCCAGTGTGCTCGGGTGGGCAAATTCGTTTGAGATCTGCAAGGTTGTCGGTGTCCATGGCAAAAATGATGTCGAACTGCTCAAAGTCTTTGGCCGCGACTTTTCTGGAGCGTAGGCGGCTCGCATCGTAGCCCCTTCGCTTGAGTGCTGACATGGCGCGTGAATCAGGTTTCTCACCCGCATGGTTGGCTTGGGTGCCCGCCGAATCGAGCTTAAATTGTTTGCCGAGACCCGCATCGGTCAAAAGCTTTTGGACTACGGCTTGCGCCATAGGTGAGCGGCAAATATTTCCCATACACACGAAGAGCAAGTTTGTCATAGCGCCGAATTCTATGGCGGTCACAAGACAGAGTAAATGCGTTATATTCCCAACGCAATGAACAATCAACCGACTCTTGAATGCGGGATAGCCATGAAAAATGTGTTTGCTAGTTTAGTAACGACCACCCGTTTGGTGACGCTGGGATTGCTGGCAACCCTGCTTGCTGGGTGCGCTGGATTGTCGACACCGACTTACCCCGCTGCGCCGGTGGCTGCGGCAACGCCCGACTACAACTACATCGTGGGCCCAGGGGACTCATTGAATATCATTGTTTGGCGTAACCCCGAGTTGTCGCTTTCCGTGCCCGTGAGGCCTGACGGCAAGTTGTCAACCCCACTCGTTGATGAGTTGGTGGTGCAAGGAAAGACATCCGTGGAAATTGCACGTGATGTGGAGAAGGCGTTGGCCAAGTTTGTTAGGGATCCCATCGTTACGGTCATCGTGACCAGTTTTGTAGGGCCTTACAGTGAGCAAATTCGCGTGGTTGGTGAAGCCGCCAAGCCGCAGTTTTTACCTTACAAGCAAAAGATGACATTGTTGGACGTGATGATTGCCGTCGGTGGGTTGACCGATTTTGCCGATGGAAACTCAGCCTCTATCTACCGGGCCTCTGAAGGGGACAAGCGCTACTCGGTGAGAATCAAGGATCTGATTAAGCGCGGTGACATTAGCGCCAATGTGGAGATGAAACCGGGTGACGTGTTGATCATTCCTCAAGGGTGGTTCTAGTCCTTGGTTCGGATTTGAAACATATCGTCAGCATGGGCTGTTTTCTGCGAGCGTGCGCGCTTTTTTTAATATCTTGATATCAATGTTGCTGTCCAATGGATGAGTTGTTTAACCAGCTTTATGCAATCGCCCGCGGTTTGTGGAAGCACCGTTGGCCTGGGTTGTTGGTTGCTTGGGTGGTCGGTGCCATTGGTGCGGCCGTAGTACTTTGGGTGCCTGATAAATTTGAAGCTAGTGCCCGGATATATGTAGACACGCAGTCCATTCTGAAGCCCTTGATGTCAGGCTTGGCCGTACAGCCTAACGTGGAGCAACAGGTCGCGATGCTCAGTCGCACGTTGATTAGTCGCCCTAATGTCGAGAAGTTGATTCGCATGGCTGATCTTGATTTGGGAGAGAAATCGAAAGAAGCGCAAGAGGCCTTGATAGAGCGGATGACCAAAACCCTGGAAATTAAAAACACGGGCCGTGACAACTTGTACACGCTTGGATACCGGGACGTCAGTCCAGACAAAGCCAAACGGGTCGTTCAGGCTTTGGTATCCATCTTCATTGAATCGAGTCTTGGCGGAACGAGAAAAGATTCTGACACCGCGAAAAAGTTTATTGATGACCAAATCAAAACGTATGTCGCCAAGCTGGAAGAGGCTGAGGCCCGTCTCAAAGAATTCAAGCTTCGTAATATTGAGACGCAAACCGCTGACGGCAAAGACATGACATCGCGTTTGAGCGAAATTAGTGCTCAGCTGAACCAGGCCAAACTTGAGTTGCGAGAGGCTGAAAATGCACGTGATGCCGCCAAAAAACAGTTGGATGGTGAGAAGGCGCTCAGTGTTAGCAACAATGCACGTAACCTTCAGCAAGAAACAGCGGCTCCCATACCGACCCCGGAAATTGATTCCCGTATCGATGCTCAAAAACGAAACCTGGATGCATTGCTACAGCGGTTTACAGACCAACACCCAGATGTGGTGGGGGCGCGCAAACTGGTTAAAGAGCTAGAAGAGCAAAAACGAAAAGAAGTCGTGGAGCTTCGCAAGGTTGCGATTGCAAACCCTGGAGCTGCGTTGAGTAACAGCCTTGCATTCCAAGAGATTAGCCGGATGTTGGCAACCTCTGAGGTGCAGGTCGCTTCTTTGCGTGCGCGTGTCGGCGAGTATGAGTCCCGATTTAACCGTGCGCGTGAAATGATGAAAACGGCGCCGCAAATTGAGTCGGAGTTCTCCCAGTTGAATCGTGATTACGCCATCAACAAGAAAAATTACGAATACCTTGTCTCTCGTCGTGAATCGGCGGCGCTCTCGGGTGATTTGGAGGGGGCTTCTGGCATTGCTGACTTCCGGTTGATCGATCCGCCCAGAGTGTCGCCGCAGCCGGTTGCGCCTAATCGTTTGCTCCTTTTGCCGTTGGCATTATTAGTAGCAATGGGCGCGGGTGTTGCTACCGCGTTTGTAGCAAGTCAGCTTCGGTCTGTATTTTTTGATGCCCGCTCTTTGCGTGATGCGGTGGGTTTGCCGCTTCTGGGTGTCGTTACCTTGGTTGTCAGTGATGCCGCTAAGCTGAACGAGCGGTCTGACCTGAAAAAGTTTGTTGCTGCGTCGGGAGGGTTGGTCGGTATGTTCATTGCCGGTATCGCCGCGTTGGCTTTTTTGTCCGGGCGAGTGGGATGATGAAACTATGAGTAGTTTGATTGAGCAAGCAACCCTTCGGTTGGAGCAGCTGCGCAAAGCGGGTGCAGCCATGCCGGAAAAACTTGCGTCCCCAGTCCCGAATGTGATCGCGCAATCGGAGACTCCGAAGACCGTTGTCGAACCGGTTGTTGTCACCGTTTCTCGGCGTGTTGAAATTGATCTTGATGCGCTTGCGTCTGCGGGTATCGTCAGCCCCAATTCGCCGCGCTCTCAAATAGCAGATAAATTCAGGGTAATCAAACGACCCCTAATCAGCAATGCCTTAGGCAAGGGCGCCTCAGTGATTGCCAATGGCAATCTGATCATGGTGACCAGTGCGTTGGCTGGAGAAGGTAAAAGTTTTACCGCCATTAATTTGGCCATGAGCATTGCAACAGAGCTTGACACCACGGTCATGCTTGTTGATGCTGATGTGGCACGCCCGTCAGTGTTGCGCGTGCTGGGGCTGCCACCGGGCCCCGGGTTGCTTGATTTGGTGCTTGATGACACGCTTGATATGTCAAGCGTTCTATTGAAGACCAACATTGACAAGCTGAGCATCTTGCCCAGCGGCACGCCACATGAGCGTGCGACCGAACTTTTGGCGAGCGATGCGATGATTCGTCTGCTCGAAAATATGGCAAGTCGGTATTCTGACCGAATTATTATTTTTGACTCCCCCCCGCTGTTGTTAACGACCGAGTCTCGCGTCTTGGCCGCACACATGGGGCAAATCGTGCTGGTGGTTCGTGCAGAAAGCACTTTGCAGTCAGATGTCCATCATGCGCTGTCAAATATTGAATCGTGCCCCGTCAAAATGCTGGTTTTGAATCAAGCCAGAACGGCCTCCAAGGGGACCTACGGCTATGGTTACGGGTATGGTCAAGAGCATCAGCTTGAGTAAGGCCGCACAAATCATGATCCGGGCGTCTCGCCGTTCAATCAAAACTTCCAATGCGTTTGTTGGAAGTCCAACGCAGTGGTCGTACTGTGCGGTTGCCTTGATGTTGCTTGGGGCAACTGCTGCCAACGCGCAAGACACTGGATCCAGGCGTTTGATCTCAATCATTCCCAGAGTGTCTATGACGGAAACACTGACTGATAACGTGGCACTTGCGACAACCAACAGGCAGTCGGAGCAAATTACGGAACTTACGCCTGGCCTTCGAGTGACGAGCGATGCTGGTCGCGTCAAAGGGTACTTCGACTACGCCTTGAACACGCGCGTTTACGCTCAAAACACCTCAGGTCGAAGCTCACAAAACGCGTTAAATACGTTCGGTACATTTGAGGCGGTTGATAACTTCGCGTTTTTGGACTTCAGCGGGGCTATCTCCCAGCAAGCCATCTCTGCGTTGGGTGTCCAGTCGAGCAATGCAGCCAGTATCAATGGCAACTCCACTGAATCAACCACGCTCAGGATGTCACCCTACTTGAGAGGACGACTATCTAGCGTGGCGCAGTATGAGGCGCGTTTTAGCCTGACTTCTAATCGCACCCAGTCTTTGTTGGTTTCGGATGTACAAACCCGAGACTATTCGCTCAATCTAAAAAATCAAAATACGGGCTCCCGTTTGGGGTGGTCCTTGAATGCGACGCAACAGGCTATTGTTTACAGCGCCGCACGATCGACTGAATCTGAAAATTTGAGTGGTTCGGTCAGCTACGCCATTGATCCTCAAATCAACGTGTCTATTACTGCGGGGCAAGAGTCCAACAACTTCACAAGCACGGCTAAGCAAAGCAACTGGACTTCAGGTTGGGCACTTAACTGGAGTCCGTCGGATGGGACCAAGGTAACCCTGTCCCGGCAAAATCGCTCCTTTGGTGAGTCACACAATATTAGTGTGGATCACCGCACGGGCCGTACGGTTTGGCGGTTGAGTGACTCTCAAGACATCACCTCAACACCAAGTCAGACTTCGATTGGAAGCATTGGGTCTACGTACGATTTGTACTTTTCCCAATTTGCCTCCCTGGAGCCTGATCCCATCAAGCGTGCGGCGCTGGTCACCAGTTTTTTACAAACGAACGGCATCAGTGCCAGTGCGCCGGTGATCAGTAGTTTTTTGACCTCTGCTGTCTCGCTGCAGCGACGCCAAGACTTGTCTTTCTCTCTACTGGGTTTGCGTGACACGGTCATTTTTATAGCAACCCGTAGTGCTACCTCGCGAGTGGACACTATTTCAACTACATTGGATGACCTGTCCAATGCGACTGTCGTGTATCAAAATGGTATCAGCGTTAGTTATGCCCATCGCCTGACCCCGGACACTGCTATGAATGTGCTGACGTCTATCCAGCAATCGTCAGACTCGAAAGGACTGCAAGACACATCAACTCGATCGCTCAACATGAGTATTTCATCCAAAATTGGTGCTAAAACGACTGCCGCCTTGAGTGCTCGCAGAGTTGTATTCGACAGCAAGGCAGCGCCTTATACCGAATCCTCGATCATTGGCACGTTGAATGTGCAGTTCTGACTCATGTACGAAGCTTTTTATGGGTTGAGTAGTAAGCCGTTTCAGCTAAACCCTGACCCCAGTTTTTATTTCGGCAGCAAGCAACATCGCCGGGCGAAGGCGTATCTTGAATATGGTGTTCAGCGAAACGAAGGCTTTATTGTTATTACGGGCGAAGTGGGCGCCGGGAAAACCACCATAGTTCGAGGCCTGTTGGAAAGCCTGGATCCCAATACAGTGGTAGCTGCCAATCTTGTCAGCACGCAATTGGATGCTGAAGACACGCTCCGGATGGTGGGTGCGGCGTTTGGTGTCCGCGTGAAAGATATCTCTAAAGCAGACTTGTTGATGGCGCTGGAGGCTTTCTTGGTAAGCCAGACTAGCGAGGGGCGACGTTGTTTGCTAATCGTTGACGAGGCGCAAAATTTGACGCCACGTGCGGTGGAGGAGCTGCGCATGTTGTCCAACTTTCAATTTGGCAAGCAGGCTTTGCTGCAGACTTTTTTGGTTGGGCAACCCGAGTTTCGGGAGATTCTGCAAAGCCCCAATATGCAGCAGTTGCGCCAGCGTGTGACGGCCACCTGCCATATCGGCCCGATGGACCGTGACGAAACCTGTGGGTATATTGAGCATCGTTTGAAGTGCGTAGGCTCCACGGGGCGACCCAGCTTTGATGCTGAAGCCTTCGATGCAATTCACAAAGCCAGTGGCGGTATCCCAAGGCGAATCAACTCAGTCTGTGATCGCTTGTTGCTCCTTGGGTTTTTGGGTGAAAAGAGCAACTTCAGTGTTGAAGATGTCAATGAAGTTGTCGCGGAGATGCACGAGGAATCAAACGGTGCGGTCTATCGTGCATCGTCTTCCATGGCGCTAGCGGGGGACACCTCCGGCACGCGCAGAGTTGAGTCTTCGTATGACATTGACTTGTCAAATCTACAGTTTGAGTCAGACATGGCTGAAGGTATGTCTAAGAAACTGGATGGTTTGACCGCCGAACGGTACAGCGATCGCCTGTTGCGACTTGAACGCAGTCTCTTGCGGCTTGAGCGCGTCAATTTAGAGATATTAACGATGATGCAAAAATTGGTGTCGTCAGTTAAGAAGCCGCCCGCTGATTCGCAAAGCGGAGGTCAATCTTGATGCCGTCGCGTGGTTTGACCAATGCGTTGACGATTGATGTCGAGGATTATTTTCAGGTTTCCGCTTTTGCACCTTACATCAAGCGCTCCGAATGGGACACACGAGAGTGTCGAATTGAGCGCAATGTGGGGCGAATCCTGGACATGCTGCTTGAGCGGGAAACCAAAGCTACATTTTTCACCTTGGGCTGGATTGCTGAGCGCTACCCAAGCTTGATCCGCCGGATCGTCGCAGAAGGACATGAGTTGGCCAGTCACGGGTATGGTCATGAGCGGGCCAGTGATTTAACAGAAGCTACTTTTTACGAGGATATTCGCGTCGCGAAGCAAATCCTTGAGGACATGTGCGGTGTCGCTGTCAAAGGCTACCGAGCCCCCAGCTTTTCGATTGGAGTGGGTAATTTATGGGCTTTTGACAGCCTGGTTCGCGCCGGGTACCAATACAGTTCCAGCGTTTACCCGATCCAGCATGACCATTACGGCATGCCAGACTCCCCTCGCTTTGCGTACCAAGTGCGGCCCGGCCTCCTGGAAATTCCGATAACGACTCTGCGAGTACTGGATCGAAATTTGCCTTCAAGTGGCGGGGGCTACTTCCGTTTGCTTCCCTATGCCATGTCACGCTGGATGTTGAACCGGGTGAATTCGGGTGATCAGCAGCCCGGGATTTTCTATTTTCATCCATGGGAAATCGATGTCGACCAGCCAAGAATAGACGGCGTTGACAGCAAAACTCGCTTCCGTCACTACGTCAATATTTCCCGCATGGAGGGGAAAATTAAGCAACTCTTGGGCGATTTCAAATGGGGCCGTATGGATGAGGTTTTTTTGAAAAATACCCAGGGCGAGGCCACACTTGTCTGAAGTGGGGTTGTTGTCCGTCAAGCTCCTGTCGCCTCAGGATGTTGTCGCCACAAAGCAGTGGGACTCCTTTGTGCTGGGCTGTCCGGAGGCGACTTTTTTTCACCGTGCGGGGTGGCAAAAAATTGTGAAAGACGTGTTTCACCACGATACCTATTTCTTGTATGCCGAAACCAATGGCCAAATTCAAGGGGTACTACCTCTTGGTCATGTCAACAGCTGGCTTTTTGGTAACTCTTTAACCGCATTGCCGTTTGCGGTGTACGGTGGTGTTGCCGCCAACAGCCCAGAGGCGGCACTTGCTTTGGAGAATGAGGCGCAGAAAATTGCGAAACGCCTTGGCGTTGCGCACCTTGAGTTTCGCAATGTCAACCCTCGACATGCTGATTGGCCCACGCAAGACCTTTATGTGACTTTTCGCAAGGAAATCTTTGCAAACGAAGAGGCCAATATGCTGGCTATTCCGCGCAAGCAACGCGCGATGGTGCGCAAGGGGATTAAAAACGGATTGCTCAGTCAGATCGATACTGACGTAGACCGTTTTTTTGATGTTTATGCCGACAATGTTCATCGACACGGCACACCGGCCATGCCAAAACGCTATTTCAAAGCGCTGTTGGCCGAATTTGGTAGCGACTGTGACGTGTTGACCGTCACTGGGCCAGATGGGCGATTGCTCAGTAGTGTTTTGAGTTTCTATTTTCGCGATGAAGTGCTGCCTTATTACGCGGGGGATGATGAATCTGCCCGCGACTTGGCCGCCAACGACTTCAAATACTGGGAGTTGATGCGTCGATCGTGTGCCCGCGGCCTCAAAGTATTCGACTATGGTCGCAGCAAGCATGGCACCGGCTCTTTTGCGTTCAAGAAAAACTGGGGCTTTGAGCCTACGCCGCTTCACTACGAATATTGCCTCTACAAGCGGGATGGCATTCCGCAAAACAACCCGTCCAACGCCAAATACAAGTTGCTCATTGAAACCTGGCGGCGAATGCCCATTGGGTTAGCCAACTTTCTCGGGCCCTTTATCGTTAGAAACCTGGCCTGACACTGACCACCATGGGCAACTTGCTTTACCTGGTTCACCGGCTGCCCTATCCCCCGAACAAGGGCGACAAGGTCAGGTCGTACCACTTGCTAAAACACCTGGCTGCGAATCATCGGGTTTTTTTGGGCACCTTTGTTGACGATCCCGCTGATGAAGTGCACCTGCCCACTGTGCAAGCTTTTTGTGCGGATATGTATGCCGCCAAACTCAGTCCGACGATGGCCCGAATTGGCAGTTTGGCGGGCTTACTCACGGGAGAGGCGCTAACCATGCGTTACTACCGCAATGGCGGGCTAAGAGAATGGATCAGGCAAGTCGTTGAAAAGAACAAAATTGATGCCGTTGTGGTTTTTTCATCGGCCATGGGGCAATACGCAGATGACGTAAGTCTTCAGCCTCTGTTGGTAGATTTCGTGGATGTTGACTCTGCCAAATGGACTCAATATGCCGCCAATCATCGTTGGCCGATGTCGTGGCTATACCAAAGAGAAGGGCAACGGTTGCTTGCCTATGAGCGGGCCCTTGCGGCGCGGTCGCAACGGTCGTTTTTCGTGACTGAAAATGAAACAGCGTTGTTTCGCCAGCTGGCCCCTGAGTGCTCTGAGGTCATTGCTCCGATGAGCAATGGGGTGGATGCGGATTACTTTTCTCCAGAGTCCAACAGGATTTCGCCTTTTCCTTCTTTTGCGCACCTTCCCGAACAACCGGCGTCCCCAATGATTGTCTTTACGGGCGCTATGGACTATTGGCCCAATGTTGATGCGGTGACCTGGTTTGCGGCTGACATGTTGCCCCGGCTCAAGCAGCTTTGGCCTGCCTTGCGTTTTTATATTGTCGGGCGAAGTCCGTCGCCTGCCGTTTTGGCATTGGCAAGTGCTGAAGTCATTGTTACCGGCACGGTGGACGATGTTCGCCCTTACCTGCAGTACGCAACGGTCGTGGTGGCGCCTTTGCGAGTGGCCCGAGGCATTCAGAACAAAATTCTTGAAGCCATGGCAATGGGGCGGCCGGTGGTCGCTTCGCAATCTTGTGTTGATGCCATCGACGATCTCGCAGGCGGCGAGTTGGTCTCAGCGAACAGTGCTGAAGATTTTGTGAGGGAGGTGAATGCCTTGCTCGGCTCGGCTGAACGCTGTTCTGCGATGGGGCTGGCGGGTCGCAACCGGGTGTTGCAAAGTTACAGTTGGTTGGCGCACTTGTCCAAGATAGACCGTTACCTCGGGGCCCGTTCTCCCGCGATGAATAGCACCAAATCATGACGTCTTTTATTCCAGCACATCAAACGCATCAAACCGATCGACAGCGGGTTTGGCGGCAGGCCCTTCCTGTGTTGATGGTGTTGATGGCATTGGTTCTCTTTTTATACAAAGACACGGCTTACGCCATTGTCAGTATTTGGATGCGTTCTGACGCATTCACCCATGGGTTTCTGGTTCCTCCTATTGTTTTATGGTTGATCTGGCGGCAGCGACAAGTCTTGGCGGGGTTGATGCCTCGACCCAATGTCTGGGCAATAGTCTTGCTGGCCGGTGCCGCATTTGCCTGGCTCCTGGGTGACTTGGTCGCGGTGAATACGTTGACACAGCTTGCGTTTGTTTCGATCGTGGTTTTGCTGGTGCCATCCGTCCTTGGAATCGGTGTTACTCGCGCCATCATTTTTCCGTTGACCTTCCTTTTCTTTGCTGTCCCGTTTGGCGAGTTTGCGATGCCACAACTGATGATTTGGACGGGTGACTTTACGGTTTTAGCACTGCGAATGACCGGAATTCCGGTGTACCGGGAAGGGCTGCAATTCGTCATTCCATCAGGCAACTGGTCCGTCGTCGAGGCTTGCAGTGGCGTGCGCTATTTAATCGCATCGGTCACAGTGGGCACCCTATTTGCCTATCTCAACTACCAATCCACCCGGCGCAGAGTGTTATTCATTGTGGTGTCCTTCCTGGTGCCCATACTCGCCAACTGGGTTCGGGCCTACGTCATTGTGTTGCTGGGGCATTTTTCAGGTAACACGATCGCTACAGGCGTTGACCATCTTATTTACGGTTGGGTATTCTTCGGTGTGGTCATCATGCTGATGTTCATGATTGGTGCCCGCTGGTCGGAGCCAGAGGCCAGTCCTCTCGGCTCCGCGTTCGCGCCTCAATCATCTGAGGTAGTGGGTGCAGCGGCGGCGCTTGCGCCCGCAAACCGCGTATCAAGTCGATGGGTCTTGGTATGGGCTGCAGTCGCTATTGCCGTGGCGATTTCATGGCCCATGGTCGCCCGTTGGCAAATGGATCACGCAACCTCTGCGCAGGCTATTCAACTGGTTGCGCCACCGAGTCTTGCTCCCGCTTGGGTGGTGTCCCCCGATAAGGTGGCGGACTGGACGCCGTCTTTTCAGAACCCGTCTGGCCAGCTAGAGGCAACTTATAAAAGCGGACCTGCTGCGGTCGGCGTTTATCTGGGTTACTACCGGCAACAGGACTACAACCGCAAACTGGTGAGTTCCGAGAATGTATGGGTTAAAAGCAAGGATGCCGTTTGGGCTCAAGTGAACCGTGGAACTCGCACCGTTCAGTGGGCAGCCAACACCCACATAGTTCGTAGTGGTGAGCTGCGCGGAACACCGGTGCCCAGCCAGTTGGGGGACGAGCGCCTTGCTGTTTGGCAAATTTACTGGGTCAACGGGACGTTGACTTCCAGTGATGCATTGGCCAAGGCCTACGGCGCTCTTTACCGTTTAATGGGCCGTGGCGATGACTCAGCGGTCGTTATCTTGTACGCAAAAAAGGGTGTTGCTGGTGAGGGTGAGGCTGCGCTCAATGCTTTTGTACAGGCCAATGCCTTGGCCATTGATGCCCTATTGCAGGGTACTCGGGCGCAAAAATAGGCCTTCCCAAATCCAACGTCTAACGTCTGACTTAGAACCATGTGCGGAATCTCTGGCCTTTTTGACACGCGCGGCAAGCAGGCCTTTACACCTGCCTTGATTGATCGCATCAACAACATTCAGTCCCATCGTGGACCGGATGAGTCTGGTTTTCATTTGGAGCCCGGTATCGCTTTCGGTCACCGCCGTCTGTCGGTGATTGATGTCGCCACCGGTCAGCAGCCCCTTTTTAACGAAGACGGCAGCATCGCTATCGTCTTCAACGGCGAAATCTACAACTACCAAGAGTTGATGGCCGAGCTGAAGGCCTTGGGTCATCAATTCAGCACCAAGAGCGACACCGAGGTCATCGTTCACGCCTGGGAAGCCTGGGGCGAGGCCTGTGTTCAACGCTTCCGGGGTATGTTTGCTTTCACCATTTGGGATCGCAATCAGCAAACCCTGTTTGTGGCGCGTGACCGGTTGGGCGTCAAGCCCATGTTTTATGCGCTGCTGCCCAGCGGCACCTTCGTCTTTGGGTCCGAGCTCAAAGTCATCACGGCCCATCCTGAGTTTGTGCGCACCATTGACCCGCTGGCGGTGGAGGAGTACTTCGCGCTCGGCTACGTTTCTGAGCCCCGGTGCATCTACAGCGGGGCCAAAAAGCTGTCATCCGCCCACACGCTGACGATTCGCCATGGACAACCCATGCCTGAGCCCAAAGCCTATTGGGACGTGCAGTTCACGCTGGACAACCCCATTAACGCGCAAGACGCGGCCGACGAGTTGCGCGCCCGCATGACCGAGTCGGTACGCTTGCGGCTGATCTCTGAAGTGCCCTTGGGCGCCTTTTTATCGGGTGGCGTTGACTCCAGTGCCGTGGTTGCCACCATGGCGGGTATTTCGTCAGTGCCCGTGCAAACATGTGCCATCGGCTTTGATGACCCCCAATTTAACGAATCCGCCTTTGCGAAACAAGTGGCGGATCGCTATAAAACCGACCATCGGCTGGAGGTTGTCAAAAGTGATGACTTTGACCTGATTGACACACTGGCCTGGTTGTACGACGAACCCTATGCCGACAGCTCCGCCATCCCCACTTATCGTGTTTGCCAACTGGCTCGCAAACACGTCACTGTGGCACTGTCTGGCGACGGCGGCGACGAAACCTTTGGTGGCTATCGCCGCTATCGCCTGCACATGATGGAAGAGCAGGCCCGTAGCGCCTTGCCCTTGAGCCTGCGAAAGCCCCTGTTTGGTGCTCTGGGGCGTATCTACCCCAAGGCCGACTGGGCGCCGCGCATGTTTCGCGCCAAGACCACCTTTCAGGCTCTGGCCCTGGATTCGGCTCAGGCCTACATGCACAGCATGTCTATCCTGCGGGTGGATGAGCGGGAAAGGCTTTATTCGCCGGGTTTCAAACAAACTTTGGCAGGCTACCGCGCCCAAGAGGTCTTCAACCACCACGCGGCCAACGCCGACACAGACGACCCCTTGGCGCTGATTCAGTACCTGGACTACAAAACCTGGCTGGTCGGCGACATCAATACCAAGGTTGATCGCGCCAGCATGGCCC
>JANOLC010000429.1:0-5476 GCA_031419575.1 Burkholderiales bacterium
CCAGCCGCGTGAAAAATGACTACACCCGCAAGTTGATGTTGGCCTCCACCGGCTTCAAGCGCGACATTGAATTGAGCGGAGCCACACCATGACGACAACCCCCAACATCAAATGGGAAGCCCACGCCTGTCTGCCCCTGCACCCGCAGGCCGACTTTGGGCCGATTGACCGGCTGCATGCCGCGGGTGTGAATTACGTGTCTATCAACATCGGCATGGACATGAACCCGCTGAGCCAGGTCATGGCCGTGATTGCGGGTTTCCGCGCGACGATTGCCGCCTCACCGGGGCGCTATGTGCTGGCCAGCAGCGTGGCCGATATTGAGCGCGCCGCAGTCGAGCAAAAACTCGCCATCGGTTTTGACCTCGAAGGCGCCATGCCCCTGCTGGAGCAGCCTGAGATGGTGGCGCTGTACAGCAGCCTGGGGGTGCGGCAAATGCACCTGGCCTACAACCGCAACAACGCGGTCGCTGGTGGCTGTCACGATGAGGCGCAGGGCCTTACCCCGCTGGGGCACAGAGTTGTCGCGGCCATCAACGCCGCAGGGGTGTTGATGGACTGCTCGCACACCGGGCGCCAGTGCAGCCTGGACATCATGGCCGCGTCAGCCAAGCCGGTGATCTTCAGCCACTCCAACCCGCTGGCGCTGGTTGAGCATGGCCGCAATGTGACCGACGAGCAGATCAAGGCCTGCGCCGCAACGGGTGGCGTGGTCTGCGTGTCTGGCGTGTCTTTCTTTCTGGGCACCACTACGCCGGGTGCCGACGATGTGGCCCGCCACGCCGCCTATGTGGCCGACCTGGTGGGTGTAGCGCACACCGGTATTGGCCTGGACATCAGCTTTCCCCAGCCCGGCTTGGACGACACGCCCCCGGGCGATTACGACCCCACCTACTGGTGGCCCAAGTCTGCCGGGTACAACCGTGCCCTGTCCCGCACCACCTACCCGCCGGTTGAAAGTTGGATGGTCATGGCCGACGCCCTGCAGCGCACCGGCATGACGGCCGATGAGGCTGCGCGGGTGATGGGCGGCAACATGATGCGGGTGGCTGGCCAGACCTGGCTGTGATCGCTGGCTGATTGAGGATGCTACCGAATATGTAGCAAACTATTGATTATTGACGGGGACTTCAGCCAATTTATATCCTCATTCTCAGGTCAACCCCAGCATGCGCCGGTTGGCAGCCTGATCGGTTCCGCTGGCGGCAAAGTCATCAAATGAGCGGGCCGCCACCGTGATCAGGTGGTCACGAATGAAGGGCGCACCCTCAGCCGCTCCCTGCTCGGGGTCTTTCAGGCAGCACTCCCATTCCAGAACCGCCCAGCCCCCGTAGCCATATTGCGTCAGTTTACTGAAGATGGCCTTGAAATCGACCTGACCGTCCCCCAACGAACGGAACCGTCCGGCGCGGTCTTTCCAGGCCTGGAAGCCGCCATAAACGCCTTGCTTTCCCGTTGGCCTGAACTCGGCATCTTTGACGTGAAAGGCCTTGATGCGCGACTGGTAGATGTCGATGTAGCTCAGGTAGTCGAGCTGCTGCAGCACCAAGTGGCTGGGGTCGTACAGTATGTTGGCGCGGGTGTGGTTGCTGACGCGTTCCAGAAACATCTCAAAGCTGGCGCCGTCGCACAAATCTTCTCCGGGATGCACCTCGTAGCACACGTCAACACCGCATTCATCAAAGGTATTGAGAATCGGCAGCCAGCGTTTGGCCAGCTCGTCAAAGGCGGCTTCAACCAAACCTGCAGGCCGTTGCGGCCAGGGGTACAAATAGGGCCACGCCAGCGCACCACTGAAGGTGGCATGGGCACTAAGCCCCATCCGCTGGGAGGCCTTGGCCGCCATTTTCAGTTGCTCTATGGCCCAAGTGGTGCGGGCTGCCGGGTTGCCGCGCACGGCCTCAGGCGCGAAACCATCCATCGGCAAGTCGTAGGCGGGGTGGACGGCAACCAGCTGGCCCTGAAGGTGCGTGGACAACTCGGTGATGGCAATGCCGTGCTCTGCGAGCTGGCCCTTGACCTCGTCGCAATAGGTTTGACTCTCGGCCGCTTTGACCAGGTCAAACAGGCGTTGGTCCCAGGTCGGAATTTGTACCCCCACATAACCCAGTTTTGCCGCCCATTCACCGATGGCAGGCAAGCTGTTGAAGGGGGCTTGATCACCCGCAAACTGGGCCAAAAAGATGGCTGGCCCCTGAATTTTTTTCATACTGAAGCCTCCTTGGTGAAAACGGATTCGTCTTGCCCTAGCGGCACCGGGTCCGGACGCTGGCAGGTGGTTTGCATCATCACAAACTGGCCACATTGTGACGACGCCTCAAAGGCCTCCAGCACTTCCAGCACATGCAGTGCCAACTCGCCACTGGCGCGATGTGGGCGGCTGTCCTTGATGGCCATGGCCATGTCCACCAGGCCCACCATGCGGTAGTCGGCCTGCATGCTGCCGTTGCGCATTTCGCGGTTGGCAATGCCAAACGGGTGCGCTGCAATATCCACGTCCTGCCAATCCCCATTGGGTTTACACACGCGGGGTGTGTTGCCAAAGAAGTTGGGGTCTACACCCAGCAGGGAGCCTTCGGTGCCGTAGATTTCTATGGGCGAAGTGCGGTTGTGCTTCCACACATCCCATGAGGCCGACAAGTTCACATTGGCCCCGTTGGTGAATTCCAGAATGCCGTTCACCGTGGTGGGCACATCCACGTCGATGATGCTGCCGTTTAATGGCTCGCTGGTCACCGTGCGGGTGGCGTTACCAATGGTGGCGATGCCCGCCACGCGGCGCACCGGCCCCAGTAGATTAATCAGTTGGGTGATGTAGTAGGGGCCAATGTCAAGCACCGGCCCGCCGCCTTGCTTGAAGAAGAACTCCGGATTGGGGTGCCAGCTTTCCATGCCATGTGACATCACCACCACGCTGCCACCCACCGGCTTGCCAATGGCACCTGCGTCAATCGCGCGGCGGCTTGCCTGGTGCGATGCGCCCATGAAGGTATCTGGCGCGCAGCCCACGCGCAGGCCTTTGGCCTGGGCCAATTCCATGGTTTGGGCCGCGTCTTTGAAATTGGCAGCGAGTGGCTTTTCTGAGTAGGGGTGTTTGCCCGCATTCAAAATTTGCTGTGAAACGGTGGCGTGGGCCATGGGAACGGTGAGGTTCACCACGATGCTGATATCTGGGTCGGCCAACAGTGCCGCAATGCTCATGGCCTGCACGCCGTGCAGCGCCGCTTTGGCCTGGGCTGCCTCCAGCCGCAGGTCCGCGCAGGCCTTGACCTGAATGAGTGCGGAGCGCGCAGCACCCTTGAAATAGGCGTCGCTGATGTTGCCGCAGCCAATGATGCCGATGGTGACTTTTCCGCTCATATGGTTCATGTTGCTCATGTTGGTATTCCTTGAGAGGCTCAGAGAGAATTCAAAAAAGAGAAGCTATTGCGGGCAAAGCGCGCTGGGTCGCTGGGCTTGTCATGTTCGGCGACCAACCACTTGGCACCGTTGGCCACGCTGGCTGCGGCCAGGGTATGGCGCCAATCCAGCACGCCATGGCCCACATCGTCCCAGCCGTCTTCGTCGAGTTTGGTATTGGCCGGTGCCAGATCTTTGGCGTGAATCGAGGTGAGGCGATCTTTGTACTGGGCCATCAGTTCAACCGGGTCGGCAGCGCCACGCACCAGCCAGGCCACATCAGCTTGCCACTTGAGCGGGGCTTTGCCTGCTGCATCAAACAGGCAGGCCAGCGCGGTGCGCCCATCCGTTTGTACGTTGAGTTCCCAGTGGTGGTTGTGGTAACCCAGCTCGATGCCGTGGTCGCTGGCACGCCATGCCATTTGGGCGAGTTCGCGGCCTAGGCCGGTCCAGTAGGGCTCCGGGCTCTGGCGTTCTTCGGGTGGCACTGAGGGCATGAAGAGCTGGGTGAAGCCCAGGGTTTTACAGGCTTGCATGATGGTCTCAAAGCGGTCACGCAAAGCGGCTATGCCGACATGGGAGGATGACACCGTCAGCGCGCGCTGGTCCAGTGCTAGTCTGACACGGGCGGCATCATCGAGATGCCCGCCAATCAGCTCCACATGCTGATAACCCGCCGATTTGACGGTGTCGAGGATGTCTTCCAGGCTGGGCAGGGTGCGCAAGCTGTAGAGCTGAATGGATAAAGGTGTCTTCATGGTTTTTCAGTGGGTTGGGTTAAAAAATTCCGCTTGGCGTGACGTGGCGCGACATAGTGCGGTGCATCAGGAAGGCGAAGAGGTCTCTGGAGAAAAATGAGGGCCAGGTGCCAGCGAGTGGCGCAGCACCACTTGCGAGTCGAAGTGACGTTGAACGCTAAGCCCCGCGCCATAGCAGAGGTTGATCAGTTGGCGGCAGGCATTGGCAGCCACCTGGGTTGAAGGGATGCGAACCGTACTGAGCGCGGGCGAGGTGTAAGCCGCCAGTTCAGCATCGTCGTAGCCCAGAATTGACAAGTCATCAGGCACACGTATTCCTGCAGCTTGCAGGCGCGACATGGTGGCCATCGCCAACACGTCCGAGACGCAAAACAAGGCAGTAAAGGACCTGCTTGTCATGCCAACAATCACACCCGCCTTGTTCCAGGCGTTGGAGAAGTTCAGCAGCCCATCGATGATGAATTCTTCAACCGGTGCCAGACCGTGCAGGCTGAGTTCGTGTTTGAAACCCGCCACGCGCGCGGTCACGTCGGATCCATGTCGCAGGCTGTGCATGGCTGCTATCTTTCGGTGTCCCTGATCGAGCAGTGCGCGTGCGGCCAGACGTCCAGCGGCCTGATGGTCAACGGAAAAACAGTTGTTTTCCATCCCTTCCACCATTCGGTTCATGACGACCAGATGAGGCACACGCTCACGCAGCTCGAATAAGTCTTCGTCCAGCATGTAGCTGTCAATCGCAAGAATGCCGTCGCATTCGCGGTCAACCAAAAAGCCGATGCCATTGAGTGACTTTTCCCGTCGTGACCCCTGGCCGAAGTTGCTAGCTGCCACCATATGATGATTGGCGGCACGCAGTTCACCATCTATCGCTTGCAAAACAGGTGCGAAAAATGTGCCTTCAAACGTGGGAACGTAAACCCCCACCATGCCCAGGCTGCGGGACGACAAGGCCCGCGCCACCCGCGAAGGCCGGAAGTTAAGGGTGCGAACCGCTTCCTGCACCCGCTCCAGCGTCAAAGCCGACACAGCGCCCTTGCCCGAAATGGCGCGCGATGCAGTCCCTATGCCGACCCCGGCCAGCAGCGCAACGTCCTTGATGGTGGCCATGACCTGATCAGCTCTGGTTTGTCGATTCAAGCACACGTGCTCTCACAGTCTGTTTTCACTCGTGGCATCAAACAGCGAGACGTGCGCCGGGTCCATCGCCAGGTGGGTCGATGTGCCGGTGACCAACGCAGTGGCGGGCTCGACCTGCAACGCCAGAGGTGTCCCCGAAGCATCCAACCAGGCGATCTTGTAAGCCCCCATTGGCTCAATCA
>JANOLC010000430.1:0-3209 GCA_031419575.1 Burkholderiales bacterium
CTATTCAGTAGAGCCTGCAACTGGGCCGGCTCCATGGTCTCCGACATCTGGGTGAAACCGCGCATGTCGCAGAACATGACTGTCAACTCCTTGGTCGTGGCTTTCATGTTGTAGCTGTCCGGATCCTTCACCATCTCGTCCACAAGCTCGGGAGGCACGTAAGTGCCGAACAGGTGGGCAAGCTCACGTTTTGACTTGCTCTCCACAAAATAACCATAGCTCATGTTGAGCGCAAAGGCCGATACCGCCATAGTCAAGGCAGACGCCAGCGGAAGCACCAAGCCAAACGACGAGTACATCCAGAAGTTGAATGCAACCAAAGCGAACACAACACCGCCGCTGAGCATCATGGCGCGTGATGCAGACAACAGGGGCAAGGCAATCGCCAATGTGAGGCCAGCCAACACCAGCATGACCACGTCGTAACCAACGGCGTAGTCAGGCTTGACGAGTACCTTGCCGTCCAACAGACCAGAAATCACATTGGCATGGGTTTCAACGCCGGGGTAGGTCTCCCCAACGGGCGTCACCCGCAAGTCAACCAAGCCTGGCGCAGTGGTGCCCAACAGCACAATTTTGTCTTTCAAGCTACCTGCAGTGACTCGTTTGGCCAATACATCTGCCGCCGATATGTATTTGAATGACCCCGCTGCTGCTCCACCATAACCTCTAAAGGGCACCAAAGCCGACACCCGATCATCAACGGGGATCGCCAACGTTTTTTTGTCTCCCAGTTTGAGCAAAATGCTCTCAAGACCTTGGTAATTGCGGCTCAGAAAACGCTCTTGGGGAAACCCGGGTGATACCGACGGTTGACCAATCATGACCCTGAACATGGCCAACGACAGCGACTCGTAGTACTCCCCTTTGTGTTCCGCAATCAGGGGCAGCGAACGAACCACGCCGTCGTTCTCGGTGATGGAGTTGAAAAAACCGGCCATCGGCGCTGCGCTGGCCAATTGCGCAATATTGGAGCCAAAACCATTCCAGGACGTGAACCGGATGGGGCGCCCTTGTACGGACTCCTTCGACATGACGGGTTCTGGCAGCACACCGGACGAACGACCGTCACGATCGCTGGTGAGGTAGTAGCCCATCACAACAGCGCGCTTATCCAACGACTTGGCAAACGCGGCGTCGTAGTCCAATGAACCTTTCAGGTTTTGAACTCGCTCAGCAAACCCTGCCTGATCCTTAAGCTCATTCTTAGAAAGCTCGGTGAGGCGCTTCAGTCCAGAACTCTCGTCCGCTTCGGCAAACACAACGTCAAATCCAAGCAATGCGATTTTTTGGCGGTCGAACAACTCGTCCGTCAATTCGCCCATTTTGTTGCGACCCCAAGGCCATCGTCCCACCTCGGCCAGGCTCTTTTCGTCAATATCAACGATGACAATTCGCTCGTCCAACGTCTTGGGCATGGTGGCGCGAAGGCGTGCGTCATAGATGATGTCGTCAAGCCGCTGCAAGACACCGATATTGACGAGGCCAATGGCGTGCAGGCTGGCGAATACCAGCGGAAGCAACGTGATAATGATTCGGGGCCAGTGTTTCAGAACAGATTTCATGAAAACCCCGAAATAAAAACTTGAACGCCCTGACAGTGAGCCAAGCCCAGTGGCTCGGTCAGATCAGGACGAACTGCATTTGAGTTCCAGCCAATTCAATCAAATCACCATTTTTCAAGGCAACCGGATCAACGCCAATGGGTGCACCGTTGAGGGTTGGATTGCCCGCCCCTTCAACATGGTGAACCACGAAACCATGCTGGCGCCGAGTAATGGCAGCCACGGCAACTCCCGGCTTGCCGACGGTGGTGACAACCTTAGTCAATGGAACTTCACGGCCAGACGCAGCCCCCGACAGAACTTTGATAGAGGCCCGTGAAGCGGCAACAACAGGCTCGGGCACGGCAGCATAAGCAGACGGAGGTGTCACTGGTGCAACAACGGGTGCCGCAGCCATTCCTGCCAACATGCCTGGTTTGACCATCATGGTCTTCTCAAAGCCTTGCTCCGCCCCTTCGTTGACAAACTTGATTTTGTATTTGCCAACTTCAATCACGTCGGCGTTTTGAAGCAACTGTTTTTTGGCAGCCTTGCCGTTGACATAAGTGCCATTGGTGCTATTCAAGTCTTCAAGGTAAACCTCATTACCGGTCATTTGCAAGACTGCGTGTTCGCCACTTACCGCCAAATTGTCAATGACAATATCGTTATACGGACGACGGCCAAGCGTGGTTCTGTCCTTGATTAACTGGACTTCCTTGATCACGACACCATCAATCGATACGATCATTTTCGGCATGACCGACTCCTGTTCCTGAAATTTGTAATTGGAAAACGAATACTCATTTTATTTTCCCAGCAATCGAGAGATTAAACCGCGCTTTTCAGTTTCTGCGCCAGCCTGCACCATCAATACAGTGATGTTATCGCGACCCCCGTGTTCGTTGGCAATGGTGATCAAACGCTCCGCTTTTTGATCCAAGGGCAAATCAGCGTCAAGAATAGCGGCAATATCTGCATCATTGACCATGTCAGAAAGGCCATCAGAGCACATCACATAAAGGTCACCGTGCTCAACCTGATGCTCGTTCAACTCCAGCATCACAGCGTCTTCAACGCCTAGCGCACGTGTCACCAAGTTTTTATAGGTTGACGTGGCCGCCTGCTCCGGTGTGATCATTCCTGCATCAATCTGCTCTTGAAGCAATGAATGATCTTTCGTGATTTGCTGAAGCTCCCCATTGCGTAGCCGATAGCAACGTGAGTCACCGATGTGGCCCAACATAAGGCAAGAGTCTTGAAAAACGCCTACCACCAGTGTGGTACCCATGCCTGAATAGTGCGCGTTTGAGTTAGCCGCATTAAAAATAGAACGATTGGCATTGTCGACACAGATTTCAAGAGCGCGCCTGACTTCACGGGTTTTGGCCTGTTTGCCCGCCTCATTCAACCAACGTGACATTTCTGACTTGATGAATGCAATCGCCATCCCGCTGGCGATCTCGCCCGCGTTGTAACCGCCCATGCCATCGGCCAAAACGCCCAGACACGTGGCATCGTCAAATGCAACGGAATCTTCGTTGTTTTCCCTGGCGCGGCCTGGATCAGTCTTCGTGCAAAACGTGTAAATCATTGATTGGATGGGGGCTGGATCTTTAGGCTAGATCTCGATGTCGGGAACCACGCTTGGGGGGCTCGGACGAG
>JANOLC010000431.1:0-3692 GCA_031419575.1 Burkholderiales bacterium
CCGGGCAGACGATTTATGTCAAAACCGGCCATGCAGTCACCGCGCACAGCGTGAGTTTTTATGCGCCCGATTCCGAGCAAGCCGGCCTGCTGGCGCGTGCTCAGGAAATTGAAAACTTGGAGAAGCAGCTTCGCGCCCAGGTGCTGCTGAGCGAAGAATCCCGTTCAAGTCTGGCGCGTGCCGAGGCCGCTTATGCCGACGCAGCGCAGCGCCTGATCGCGGTGCGCCGTGAGGCGACCGAGGCCCAAAGCCGCGCCCATGAATTACAGGTCGAAACCTTGCGCCTGACTCAATTGGCCGAACAAACCCGTGCCCGCAGCGAACAGATTGCCGGTGACCTGGCCGAGGTGGATGATCAACTGGAAGAGTTGCAAGAGCGCCGCGTCACCGCTGAAGGGCGTTTTGAAGAGCTGGACATGCGGTTGGCTGACACGCAAGAGCGCCACGCCCAGCTGGATGACCGCGTGATTGATGCCGAACGCAAACTGGTGAATTGCCGCGAGCAGCAACGCAGCCTGGAGCGCCAGGCGCAGGAGGCGACCTTCACCATGCGCAGCCTGGACGCGCGCCGTGCCGAGTTGTCACGTGCTATCGAAACTGCAGCACAACAAGCCCATTCCATAAGGACTGAAGAGCAAAGAGCCCATGAAGAGTTGGTGCGCTTAACGGATGCAGCGGCTCAAGCCGGTTTGCAAAATGCGCTGGTCCTCAAGTCAGAACGCGAACAGGCCCTGGGTGCCAAACGCAGCGAATACGATGACCTGACCGCCAAGTTGCGCGCCAGTGACGAGCGCCGTATGCAACTGGAACGCGAGTTGGACCCCCTGCGCCAACGCATTACTGAATTCCAGTTGAAAGAGCAGGCCGCACGATTGGGCTTTGAGCAATATACCCAGTTGCTGGTCGACGCGCAGGCCGATCTGGAGGCCGTGGCCGCATCCATCACGCAAAACAATGTGCGCCTGTTGGGCATGCAGGGCGATATCGATCGCATCAACCGTGACATCGCCGCGTTGGGTGCCGTCAACCTGGCTGCGCTGGACGAGTTGGCCAACGCCCGTGAGCGCAAGCAGTTTCTGGACGCGCAGACGGCTGATTTAACCGAGGCCATGACCACACTGGAAGACGCCATCAAGAAGATTGACGGCGAAACCCGTGAGCTGTTGTCGGGCACCTTCAACACGGTGAACGAGCACTTCGGCAAGATGTTCCCCGAACTGTTTGGTGGCGGCAATGCCCGGCTGGTGATCACCGGTGAAGAGATTTTGGACTCGGGTGTGCAGGTGATTGCGCAGCCACCGGGCAAAAAAAATCAGACGATTCATTTGCTGTCTGGCGGCGAAAAAGCCCTGACGGCGATTGCGCTGGTGTTTGCGATTTTCATGCTGAACCCGGCTCCGTTTTGCCTGCTGGACGAAGTCGATGCGCCGCTGGACGATGCCAACACCGAGCGCTATGCGAAACTTGTGTCCAGCATGAGCAAAGAGACCCAGTTTTTATTCATCAGCCACAACAAAATCGCCATGGAAATGGCCGTGCAGCTGATTGGCGTGACCATGCAGGAGCAAGGCGTGTCACGCATCGTGGCGGTGGACATGGAGTCTGCCGTATCAATGGCCCACGCAAGCTAATCAGCTGATCAGCTGAATTCATCGCTTTAGAAGGTGTTCATGAGTAATTTGCAAATAGGCTTGGCGGTAGCGGGTGGCTTGGTACTGGCTGCAGTGGTCGCCCATGGGGCTTGGACCTCGCGCAAAAACACCCCCAGGCAAGCCCAACCCGAGGGCGACAGCAGCGCCGGTTCCCACAGTACTGCTTCCAACGCGTCCACGGCATCACATCAATCAATCAGTGATGGCGATACCCAACCCGGCCAACTTGAGCCCCGTTTTGATGCGGGCTTTGGTGCTGGGGCGGATGCGAGTTTTGCCATCCCCGCCCCCGAAAAAAAGCCCGGGCTAGATGCGCTGATTGACGTCATCGCCCCCATCGCGCTGGACGGTCCCGCTTCTGGCGATGCTGCGCTGGCCGCCATGCCCGCCACTCGCCGGGTCGGCAGCAAGCCCTTTGCCATTGAAGGCCTGAACGCCACCAGTCAGCATTGGGAAATGCCTGCGGCGGGCCAGCGTTACACCGCGTTTCAGGCCGGTGTGCAGTTGGCCAACCGATCAGGTGCGCTCAACGACATTGAATACTCTGAATTCGTTATCAAGGCGCAGGCTTTTGCCGACACCGTGAATGGCACCCCCGAGTTTCCCGAGATGCGCCACGAGGTTGCGCGCGCCCGCGAGTTGGACTATTTTGCGGGCGACCACGATGCCCAACTCGGTTTCACCCTGCGCGCCATCAACGCGGCTTGGAGCCCCGGTTACGTCGCCCAAAACGCGGCACGCCTCGGTTTTGTGCCCGGCGCTTTGCCGGGGCGCATGGTGTTGCCCGGCAGCCAGCACGGCATGCCGCCTATTTTGGGCTTGAGCTTTGATGCCCAAGCCGCCATGGCCGAAGACCCGGCGCAGTCGGCCATTCGCGACATCACCCTGAATCTGGATGTGCCGCAGGTCGCTCGCAGCGAACGTCCCTTTGTGCGCATGCGCGACGCAGCCACCGCGCTGGCCCATTCCATGGATGGCGTCGTCACCGACGACAACGGCCACCCGCTGCCCCCCGATGCGATGGACGTGATTGGCTCGGAGCTGGAAGGCCTGTATGACACGCTGGATGCGCGGGAGCTGTCGGCGGGGTCGAACCTGGCACGGCGACTGTTTTCTTGATTGATACCAACTGCTATTGAGTCTGCTACTGAATAAAGAGCAAACTATTCAATAGATACGGGGACTTTTGGCTTATTTTGTGCCCAAACAGGGCCAAACGCCCGACTGAAGCACGATGCAGGTTTGGGGGGGTGTCCCGCGACAGCCGAGTCCAATTCGCGCACCAAAATGGGAATGAATTAAAGTTCCGGGTTTTCCCGAATATGCGGTGCAATCGCGTTTCTGTTTTCGACTCAACCTTGGTTCTATATGGCTCAACTTTCACCCGCTGGCATTCTTGCCGTACAAGATATCGCTCAGCGCCACGGCTTCAGCTTCGATGCCGTGCAAAGCATGCTCATGTCCGTGATCAACGGCAACGGCAGCATGGCGTAATTCAGTCACTATGAATTTGGTGGTTCCGGCCAGTGGATGCAGGGCGGCATGACCATGATTGGCGACATGTTCAACAACCACCTCAAAGGCCGGGTCGACAACCTGTGCGCTGAGCTGTCTCGCCTGGTCTCCAACCAGCCCGACTTGTTGCGCTCTGGCAGCTTCCAGAGTCAGTCCCAAAACGGTAATACGTCTTACAACAGTTTTGGTGGCTCATCCGGCGACAACCCCGGCAGCCTGTTTGTGGCCGCACCAGCGCAAGCCAACTGGTGGGGCCCTGAGCTGAAATTTCCCAATAGTTCGGGTGGTCAAAACGGCATGCGTTACGCTTGGTTTTCACAGGCACGCCGCCTCGCCATCGAGTCCAACGGCCAAGTCATTATTTATGACACGCTGGATCACCAAATTGGCGGTGTCTCGCAGCAGCAAAGCGGCGGTTACTCAGTGACGTTTTCCAGCCAATTCGGTTATGTTGACTTGTCACGTCTGCCGGTGATCAGTATCAATGGTCTACCACCATTGGCCCCGACACCGCCGCCCGCACCC
>JANOLC010000432.1:0-2853 GCA_031419575.1 Burkholderiales bacterium
CATCTGGGTCACGTCTTTGAAGACGGCCCAGCGCCCACCGGCCTGCGCTACTGCATGAACTCAGCGTCGCTTGCGTTCATGCCCAATTGACCTCGACCCCAACAGACTCAAGCCCAAACTACCCACGGACAGCACTGACTCATTCATGAAAATCCTGATCGACTTTTTCCCCATCCTATTGTTCTTTGGTGCGTACAAGATGTACGACATCTACCTCGCCACAGGCGTGTTGATGGCAGCCACCGTCGTTCAGATGGGCCTCATATACACCATTGACCGCAAGCTGCAAATGCTGCACAAAATCACGTTGGTGCTGGTGGTTGGTTTTGGTGCCCTGACGCTGGCCTTGCATGACGAGCGCTTTATTAAATGGAAGCCCACGGTGTTGTACGCGGCCATGGCCATTGGCTTGGGCGTTGCGCTATGGGCCGCCAAAAAGAACTTTCTCAAGCTCATGCTAGGTAGCCAGCTGGAGTTGCCCGACCGCGTGTGGATGCGGCTCAACATCGTATGGATAGGGTATTGCCTTTTCATGGCGGTCATCAATGGCTACGTGGCAGCCTATTTCACAACCGAGGCCTGGGTGAATTTCAAGCTCTGGGGCTATGTGTTTCCACTGGCGTTTTTGGTCGGCCAGGGCTTGTACATTGCGCCCCACCTCAAGCCCGATGAAGAACCAAAAACCTGACAACAACTGCACGACCTGATGCAACCCGCTATGCAATCCATCACGCACAACACTGAGCAATCCACAATCTCTCACTCCGCCAGCTTGCTGGAGCAACGCTTGCGAGACACCCTGCAACCCATCCGGTTGGAGGTGCTGGATGAAAGTGCCTCCCACGCGGGTCATGCTGGGGCTAACGGAACTGGTTTTGGCACCCATTTCAGAGTGCGCATTTGCGCCCCCCAATTCACAGGCAAATCGCGCGTGGCGTGCCATCGCCTTGTGTATGATTCGCTGAAACTTTTTATCGACCAGGGCGTTCACGCCATTGCCATCGAAACTGAGCAACCTTTTTGACCCCAGAATTCCACAGGAACCCGTTATGAAAAAGCAAGTTTTATCCGTCATCGCAAGCGCCGTGATGTTGTGCACTTTGGCGCCCTTGGCGCAGGCGCAAAACGTGGCCATCGTCAACGGCAAAGCCGTCCCAACCGCACGCGTTGAAGCGCTCGCCCAACAAGTCGCCCGCTCAGGCCGACCTGTTACTCCTGAAATGCAAGGCCAGTTGCGTGACGAAGTCATCGCTCGTGAAATTTTCATTCAAGAAGCCCAACTGCGTGGCCTAGACATCACGGACGATTTCAAATCCCAAATCGATTTAGCCCGCCAGTCGATTTTGATTCGCGAGTTGTTTACCGACTTCCAGAAAAAGAACCCCGTGACCGACGTCGAGATCAAGGCTGAATTCGATAAATTTGCCGCAGCCAACGGCGGCAAGGAATACAAGGCACGCCACATTCTGGTGGAGAAAGAAGCCGACGCCAAGGCCATCATCGCCCAACTTAAAAAGGGCGGTAAATTTGACGAAATTGCAAAGAAATCATCCAAAGACCCAGGCTCCGGTGCCAACGGTGGTGATCTGGATTGGGCCGCTGCAGGCAGCTACGTGAAAGAGTTCTCGGAAGCCATGGTCAAGCTCGAAAAAGGCAAGCTGACTGAGACTCCGGTGAAGACTCAGTTCGGCTACCACATCATCCGCCTGGACGACACGCGTGAATCCCAATTGCCCAAGTTTGACGATGTAAAGCCCCAAATTGCCCAGCAGTTGCAGCAGCAAAAACTGGCCAAATACCAGGAAGACTTGCGCACAAAAGCGAAGATTGAGTAAAGCTAAAAAAACGCGACTACGGTCGCGTTTTTTTATAGCGAACGCATTTGCAGAAAACTAAAGACCATGATTGCGCCAATCATCACAGGCTGATGCACCAAGTAATAAATCAATGAATGTCGGCCCATTGCGCTGAGCGCCCGACCAGTCGACGACGGGTTTAACGTCAGCCAGTGGCGGCGACTCCGTGCCACCCAGGTACCAGCCGCCATGCCCCACCACATCACGCCCAACCACGGGATTAATGGCACGTAATCTTCAGTGACGGGTTTGGCCGTGACCAGCCCTAGCCAGTTGAGCCCTATTGATTTGAATATATCTGCTTAAGTCCCCATCAGCAGGACACTTTCAGCTATGTATTTGGTAGCAATTGCCAACAGGCCCAGCAGCCACAACCAGTCGCCCCAGCCCGCGGTAACCCGCACCAGAATCAGCATAACCGCTATACCGTGCAGTACACCGAAGTAGATGAACGTATTGGGGTACATCAGGTACGACCCGCCAGACACCAGCAGCGCGCTGCCCGCCACCCACCACCACCGCTGCCAAAACCTCGGCCAGCTTTGCCCCTGGTGTACAGCTACTGCCTGGCTCACACCTGCGGTGAAAACAAACAAACTCAAAATGACCGTGCGTTGCCAAGTCCAAAACGGATCAATCAAAAAATTCTGCTTTATGTATCCGAAGTGATTCAAATCGAAACTGAAGTGAAACAAGGTCATCCACACCATGGAGAACCCCCGCAAAGCATCTAAAGCATCAAATCGTTTTGTCTTCATGTCCTAGAGCTTAAACCACTGCAAAAACCGCGCTATAATTTGAGGCTTGTTCCTCGATAGCTCAGTTGGTAGAGCGCCGGACTGTTAATCCGTAGGTCCCTGGTTCGAGCCCAGGTCGAGGAGCCAAAATTGCACCGGGACAACAACGAAGTTTGCGCTAAGTTGTTGTCCCGTTTGTCTTTTTGGGCATTTTGATTCCTTGGTTTGTCAGCGTCATTTCCAGACTCCGCTAGTCCGCC
>JANOLC010000433.1:0-3666 GCA_031419575.1 Burkholderiales bacterium
TGTCTCGGGCTGGCGGGACTCGATCTCGTCGAGCTTGTTCATCACGCCCCGGTAGTAGCCCAAGCCGACCACGTTGAGCAGTGCCTGCACGGCTACTGCGTCGGGCCACACCACGGGAGCGGGGCTGGCCTCATCGCTTTGAGCGAGCGCAGGGTCAGTGGCCATGGTGACTGACGGCGATTCAGCCGCCCACACCAATTGCAGTCGCCGCTCCAACCAGTCCAGCAACTCGCTGTGCCGCACCGGTTTGACGATGAAGTCCTCGAGGCGGATGCCCACATCGTTGTCCTGGCCCTTGTCAAAGGCGTTGGCCGACACGACAGCAATATGTGATACCCCCACGCCCAAGGTACGCAGGCGGCGAATGGTCTCCCAGCCGTCAATGCCGGGCATGGCCAAGTCCATCAAGATGACGTCCGGTCGGTAGCCTGCAGCCAGCAAATCCAGGCAATCGTGCCCGCTGGCGGCATTGCGCACGTCGAACCCGATGGGGGTAAGGAGCTGAACCAGGAGTTCGCGATCCGGCTCTTCGTTGTCCACCACCAGAATCTTGCGGCGCGTGCCCTGATAGGCCCGGGGCAAGCGGCGTGAGGCAAGCAGCACCGCTTTTTTGCCACCACTGGAACCTATATGCAATTCAGGCAGAAAAAGCTTGACACGAAAGACAGACCCCACGCCTGGCGTGCTGGACACCGTCATCTCGCCCCCCATCAGATCAGTCAACATTTTGGCAATGGTCAAGCCCAAGCCTGCGCCACCGGTGGACGGTTGGCCGGGCGCAGCAATGGCCCCGTGAGAGCCCCGCTCGAATGGCTCAAAGATGCTGGCCAGCTCGGTGGTGTTCAGGCCTGGCCCGGTGTCGGCAATCTCCACCAACGCCATTTCACGGGCATAGCGCACCCGCAGGCTGACCCGCCCGCTTGACGTGAACTTGATCGCATTGCCCAGCAAGTTGATCAAAATTTGCCGCAAGCGCTTCTCATCAGCGCGCACCACCTCGGGCAAGGTGCCTTCAGGCTCAAACGCAAACTGCAAACCACGGGCCTTGGCCTGCGGCTCAAACATATCGCACATCTCGTGAATCAGGTCAGCAAACTGCATGGGTTTGATGTTGAGCGAGAGCTTGCCGCTCTCAATGCGGGCAATGTCCAGCGTGCCTTCAATCAGCGACAACAAATGCTCGCCCCCCCGGCGAATCACACTCACGGCCTGCTGGCGATGCGGCGGCACGGTGGTGTCCTCCCCCATCAATTGCGCATAACCCAAGATGCTGTTGAGCGGTGTGCGCAGCTCGTGGCTGATGGCGCTGATGTAGCGGCTTTTGGCCTGATTGGCCTGATCAGCCACCAAGCGCGCATCGTCCGCCGCTTGCCGCGCGTTTTCAGCCACCACGCGGGCATCCTGCAAGGCCTTGTCGGTCTCGCGGTGCGAGGCAATTTCAACTTGAAGCAAATTGGTCTGTCGGTTGGATTCTTCTTGCGCCACTTGCCGGCTTTTGTGCGCCAGCACCAGCCACCAGGCCACAATGCCGCCCGTGACCAGCAGCGCCGTGTAAGCCTTTAAAAAGCCGGAACGCAATGCCGCCTGGGGCGCGCCCAGCACCCGCAGGTCACCCACATCCTGCGCCATCGCCCGCAGCTCCTGAAAGTACAGCAGCCCAAAAACAGCGGCCAGCAGCGGCATGACGATCAGCATCAGCAACAGGAAGTGGCTCAGACCCGTGTCCAGGTAGGGCCAAATGGGCTTGGGCAGCAACCAGCGCAAGGTCGCAGACCACTGGGCCGACAGACTGGCGTGGGGCTTGCACAAATCCCCACAACGCGCATCCAGCGTGCAACACAATGAGCAAATTGGCCCCTGGTAAGCCGGGCAATGCGCCATGTCCGGGCCTTCGTAGTCGCGCTCGCAAATCACACAACGCTGCAGCGCGTAGCGCTTGTAGGTTGACTCCTTCTCTGGAGCCCTGGCGATGTAGTACTTGCCCTTGGTCGCCCAAGCAATCAGCGGCGCGGCCACAACCGCCGTGCCCAGCGCAATTACCGCCGAAAACGCCTGCGCCATCGCGCCAAACAGCCCCAGGTAGGCCGCAATCGAAAGAATGGACGCCAGCCCCATCGCACCCACCCCCACCGGGTTGATGTCATACAAATACGCGCGTTTGAATTCGATGCCCGGCGGCGACAAGCCCAACGGCTTGTTGATGACCAGGTCAGCCACCACCGCCATCATCCAGGCAATGGCAATGTTGGAGTACAGCCCTAGCACGTCGCCCAGGGCCTCAAACACGTTCATCTCCATCAGCATGAAGGCGATAAGGGTGTTGAACACCACCCACACGACCCGCCCCGGATGACTGTGCGTGATGCGCGAGAAAAAATTGGACCAGGCCAGCGACCCTGCATAGGCATTGGTGACATTGATCTTGAGTTGCGACACCACCACAAACAGCGCTGTTGCCGCTACCGCCCAGCCGTAGTTGGGGAACACATATTCATAGGCGGCCAAATACATCTGATTCGGGTCTACCGCTCTATCCCTGGGCACCATGTGGGTAATGGCCAGATAAGCCAGCAAAGCACCGCCCAGCATTTTGAGCACACCCAAAAGCACCCAGCCCGGCCCACCGGCCAGCACGCCCAACCACCAACTTTTGCGATTGGCGTGGGTACGCACCGGCATGAAGCGCAAATAGTCAGCCTGCTCCCCCATTTGGGTGATGAGGGCGATACCCACCGTCAAAGATGCACCAAATGAGAGCAAATCAAACCCGGCTTTACCCAACTTATCTGATTTATCCCCCACATAGTGCGTGACCGCCGAAAACACACCGGGGTCGTTCATCCACACATACACATACGGCACCACCAGCATCACCAGCCACAGCGGCTGTGTCCACACCTGCAAGCGGCTAATGGCTGACACGCCATGGGTGACCAACGGAATCACCGCCAGCGCGCAAATCAAGTACCCCCAGCTCGGTGGAATGCCCAGTGCCAGCTCCAGCGCATAGGCCATGACAGCCGCTTCAAGGGCAAAAAAAATAAATGTGAATGAGGCGTAAATGAGCGAGGTCAGCGTCGAGCCGATATAGCCAAACCCCGCGCCACGGGTGAGCAAATCCATGTCCACCCCATAGCGGGCGGCATAAATGCTGATCGGCAGGCCCGCCAGGAAAATGATAAGTCCCGTGGCCAGAATCGCCCAAAAGGCGTTGACGAAGCCGTATTGCACCAGCAACGTGGCCCCCACCGCTTCCAGAATCAGAAACGAGGCCGCACCAAACGCCGTGTTGGCGACTCTGAGCGGCGACCATTTGCGAAAGCTCTGCGGCGTGTACCGCAGGGCGTAGTCTTCTTTGGTTTCACTGGCCACCCAAGCGTTGTAATCCCGCCGGATTTTCACCACATGTTGCGGTGCGGGGGTCACCGGTGGCAAATCAAGCGGTTGGCGGGGCGAAGTAGACACCCCCTGACAGTGCAGCTTTCATGCCAAATCCAAAACTTAACGGGATCAAGGCAGGCATGAATATTGCGCGAGAATGAACCGATTGCGATCAACCCGGCCCCATCATGGAACTCACTCCTCGTGAAAAAGACAAGCTCCTCATTTTTACGGCAGCCCTGCTGGCCGAACGCCGCAAGGCCCGTGGCGTCAAGCTCAACTACC
>JANOLC010000434.1:0-2394 GCA_031419575.1 Burkholderiales bacterium
ACCCCGCACCGCCTGCCCGCCCACAAACCACGCTATTTGATGGGTGTGGGCACGCCAGAAGACCTGGTCGAGGGTGTGGCGCAGGGCGTGGACATGTTCGACTGCGTGATGCCCACCCGCAATGCGCGCAACGGCACCCTGTTCACGCGCTATGGTGACCTGAAAATCCGCAACGCGCGGCACAAAAAAGACGAGCAGCCGCTGGATGTGACCTGCACCTGTTACGCCTGCGCCGGAACTTCAAAGGTTTCGTGGGCCGACGGCGGCAGAGCGGGCTTCAGCCGCGCCTACCAGCACCACCTGGACCGCTGCGGCGAAATGTTGGGCCCCATGCTGGCCAGCATCCACAACCTGCACTACTACTTGAACCTGATGCGTGAAGTGCGCGAGGCACTGGACGCGGGAACGTTTGGGGCGTTCAGAGCAAGATTCAAGGCGG
This sequence comes from Burkholderiales bacterium, assembly GCA_031419575.1. GTDB lineage: Bacteria > Pseudomonadota > Gammaproteobacteria > Burkholderiales > Burkholderiaceae_C > JANYCG01. Next base: position 440 of record JANOLC010000434.1, read on the forward strand.
AGCGGGCTCGCGGGGTGTGATGACCACACCCGGGAGTGCTTCAATTTGGATAGCAGACTATTGATACAGGACAGGGACTTCAGGTACTTTTTATGCTCAACCATGTCAAATCTGCCGCCCCGGCACCTCCACCCGTAACCCTTCCATCGCCGCCGTCACCTTGACCTGACACGCCAATCGACTGGTCGGGCGGCGTTCAGCGGCGACAAAGTCGAGCATATCGGTCTCATCCTTCTCGGCAGCAGGCAACAAGTCCCACTGAGCAGGGTCGATGTAGCAGTGGCAGGTGCCACAGGTGGCCGAGCCGCCGCACTCGGCCAGAAAGCCGTCAATGCCGCTTTGCTCGGCGACTTGCATGAGGGATTCGCCAACCGCCGCGTCGGCCTCGTACTGGCCGCCATTGGCGAGAGTGTAAAAAATCAAGGGCATGGGAATAGTTTAGCCACCGCCTATGATGGCGTGACGCACAACCCCAAGGAGGAGAACATCGTGGCGCGAAAAATCCTGCTGGGTGTGTTGCTCGGCGCTTTGCTGCTGGGGGGAGCCGTAGTTTTTTTGATCTTGCGCAACAACGCCTTGCGGCTTGAAGATGCTGGGGTCACACCGCCAGCGAGCACTGCCGTGCAGTGGGTGAAGGTTTCAACCAACGCGACGTCCTCCATTTACCTGGACGCAACGGTGTCCAAGCGCGTGGGCAGCAACATCATCATTTGGCTCTTGCGGGACTACAACGGGCCGCAGTACGACGGCGCGGTAAACTATTTGTCGTCCAAAGATCAGATTGAAACGGACTGCGGTGGGCAACGCGTTCGGCGGATTTATTCGTCCAACCACCCGCAGGCGATGGGCGGGGGCACGTTAGTCAGTGCAGAGCACGGGCCCATGAGCTGGAACGCGGTGACGTGGGACAGCATCATTCGCCGCGCAGTGGACATCGCGTGCCTGAATTCAAGGAGTTAAGCGCTGGTGAACACCGTCAACACACCGGTGTAGCCAAACAAGTGATGCCGGGCAATCTCGCCCCCGGCGAAAAAACCAACCAGTGGCACATCGCCCAGGGCGCGCCGCACAATTTGCAGCTCGGCGCTGGGGCCCCCAAAGTGCGGGCCGCCCCGGCCTGAGCAGCTCACGTAAATGGCGCCGGCAATGCGCCTGGCTGGGTGTGGGGCGGATTCAGCGTCTGACATAGCCAGCGCCACGGCGGTTTCCACCGGCAACTCTTCGGGCTCCAGCTCTTCGCGGATTTCAGCGCAAATGCGGGTCAGGTCGGTACGGGCGGCTTGTACGTTGCGCTGACAAAACGCCAGTTGCATGCCCACTTCCAGGTGATCAGAAATAGCCACGCCGCGCCGACCCGGGTCCAGGCCGATGATGTGGCGCACCATGACATCGCTGCCAAAATTGCCAGTGCGCAGCACCGCATTGCGCCCGCCCGCATCTTCCGGGTCCACCAAGCCGACGAGCGTGGCGCGCACGGCGGTAAGCGCTTCCTTCGGCTCGGCCAGTGTGACGTTCAAGTCGGCCAGCATCACGTCCAGCGCGGGCTCGCCATCCAGCTCGGTGGCCACGTTGTGGTCAGCGGCCGTAATGATGCGGGTTTTGGAAATCGGCAGACAGCCCTGGGTGACGCGCGACACCAAGCTGATGCTCTGGCCAAACGCCACGCCGCTCAAACCCCCGCTGAACACGCCCCCTGCCGCCCCGTGCCCGCTGATGTTGCCATTGCCGCCTACCGCAAATTGCACAGACTGTGAGCGGCTGCTGGACAGCCCGCCAAACAGATATCCCGACTCGGTGCGCAGGGCCATTTCTTCAATCAAATCAGTGATGTCGGCGGTGTTGCCATCGGCATGCACCAGCGCGGTGTGAGCCTCAAAACCCAGCCCCAGCGGGGCCACGCCGGAGAACACGCGGTATTGGTCTGTGGGGAGCTGGCACAGCATGATGGCCAGCGC
>JANOLC010000435.1:0-5203 GCA_031419575.1 Burkholderiales bacterium
CAGGCTCTCGAAGCCCTGGCGCTGGTGAAAACTCTCTTCCTTGCAGATGCGGATCATGGCCCGCGCATAAGGCCCATAGGTGCAGCGGCACAGCGGGATCTGGTTCATGATGGCCGCGCCATCGACCAACCAGCCAATCACACCCACGTCTGCCCACAGCAGTGTCGGGTAGTTGAAGATGGAGCTGTACTTGGCGCGGCCCGTGTGCAGGGCATCGAGCATCTGATCACGCGAGGTCCCCAGCGTCTCGCCTGCGCTGTACAAGTACAGGCCGTGGCCGCCTTCGTCCTGCACCTTGGCGATCAGAATGGCCTTGCGCTTGAGGCTGGGCGCGCGGCTGATCCAGTGGCCTTCAGGCTGCATGCCGATGATCTCAGAGTGCGCGTGCTGGCTAATCTGGCGCACCAGTGTCTTGCGATAGGCCTCGGGCATCCAGTCCTGGGGTTCGATCTTGCCGTCAGCGTTCATGGTGGCGTCAAAGCGGGCTTGGGCTGCTGCATCTGCGCTGCTCAGGGGGACGACAGATTTCAGCACTTTGGGAGTGCCAGCGCCGGACTCTGCCAAGTCAAGGGATTGGGTGTACATAACGGTCTCCAGCCAGGGTTTTGGCGGAGTATAGCAATTAACCGACCGACCGGTCGGTTAATTAGTTTTCAATAATTTGCTATTGATTCAGGAGCGACGAAAACGTGGCACCTGCAGCGTCCTTGGCTGAGAGTAGCGGCGATTTTCCGTGCAACGGCCAGTCAATCGCCAGCGTCGGGTCGTTCCATGCGATGGCCCGCTCATGCACCGGGGCGTAGTAATCGGTGGTTTTGTACAAAAACTCGGCGCTCTCAGAAAGCACCAAAAAGCCATGCGCCAAGCCGGGTGGCACCCACAGCTCCCGCTTGTTGTCCGCCGACAAAATCTCACCCACCCACCGGCCATAGGTGGGTGAGCCGGGTCGAATGTCGACCGCTACGTCAAACACCTCACCGGCCACTACGCGCACCAGCTTGCCCTGGGGCTGCTGTACCTGATAGTGCAGACCACGCAACACGCCTTTGGCAGATTTCGAGTGGTTGTCCTGTACAAACTGCAAGTCCAAGCCAGTGATCTTCTGGAAATCGCGTTGGTTGAAACTCTCGTAGAAAAAGCCGCGCTCGTCCCCAAAAACTTTGGGTTCAATCAGCAACACGTCGGGGATGGCGCAGGGCGTGACTTTCATCAGTACACTTTCTCTTTCAGCAGACGCAACAGGTACTGCCCATAGCCGGATTTGGCCAGCGGCTTGGCCAGCTTCTCCAGCTGCGCGTCGTCGATCCAGCCATGCCGCCATACAATTTCTTCGGGTGCAGCCACTTTGAGCCCCTGGCGATTCTCAATCGTGTAGATGAATTGGCTGGCTTCCAGCATCGACTCGTGCGTACCGGTGTCCAGCCAGGCATAGCCGCGCCCCATGGTCTGCACGTCCAGGCGGCCTTGCTCCATATACATACGGTTGAGGTCGGTGATCTCCAGCTCGCCCCGGGCGGAAGGCTTGACTTGCTTGGCCAACGCCACCACCTGCTTGTCATAGAAATACAGGCCGGTCACGGCGTAACGTGATTTCGGTTTGGCCGGCTTTTCTTCCAGGCTGATGGCGCGCCCCGCCTCATTGAACTCGACCACACCATAACGCTCAGGGTCATTCACCGCATAGGCAAACACGGTGGCACCGTGGGTTTGCTGGTTGGCACTGTCCAGCAAGCCCGCAAAATCATGGCCGTAAAAGATGTTGTCCCCCAGCACCAGCGCGCTGGGCGCACCATCCAGAAAAGCCTCACCAATCAAAAATGCCTGCGCCAAGCCATCGGGTGAGGGTTGCACGGCGTAAACAATCTTCATGCCCCACTGGCTGCCATCGCCCAGCAGTTGCTCAAAACGCGGCGTGTCTTGCGGCGTGGAGATGACCAGCACCTCCTGAATGCCCGCCAGCAGCAGCACACTCAGCGGGTAGTAAATCATGGGTTTGTCGTAAATGGGCAGCAGCTGTTTGCTGACCACTTGCGTCGCTGGGTACAGGCGCGTGCCCGAGCCACCGGCCAGGATGATGCCCTTGCGTTTCAATGACGATTGGATAGGTGCGCTCATGATTATTGTTTCCCTGTAATTTCAGTCAGCATGCGTGCCACACCCTGCTGCCAGTGCGGCAGCGTCAGGCCAAACGTGGTTTGCAGCTTTTGCGTGTTCAGGCGCGAGTTCAACGGGCGTTGCGCCGGGGTGGGGTAGCTGGCTGTTGACGTGGCTGCCACTTGATCCGGCCCGGCTTTCAGGATCACACCCAGAGACCGGGCTTGGTCCAGCACATATTGGGCATAGCCATGCCAATTGATCTCACCAGCGGCGACACAGTGGTATAGGCCAGCAAGTTCGGGTTTTTGCATCGCCATTCGCAAAGCATGGGTGGTGACATCCGCCAGCAACTCGGCCGAGGTTGGAGCGCCAAACTGGTCGTTGATGACGCTTAAAGATTCGCGCTCACCCGCCAGACGCAGCATGGTCTTGGCGAAGTTGCCACCGCGCGCGGCATAAACCCAGCTGGTGCGCAAGGTCAAATGTTTGGGGTTGGTGGCAACCAACTGCTCGCCTTCAAGCTTGGTGCGGCCATATACGCTCAACGGACCGGTCGTATCGCCCTCGCACCACGGCTGGCTGCCACTGCCATCAAACACGTAATCGGTGGAGTAATGCACCAGCCATGCTCCCAGTTTGGCGGCTTCAGTGGCCAGCACGCCGGGGGCTAGGGCGTTCAGGGTGCGGGCAAAGTCAGGCTCGGACTCTGCTTTGTCTACGGCGGTGTGGGCGGCCGAGTTGATGATCACATCCGGCTTGACGCGACGCACTGTCTCGGCCAGCCCGGTCAAGTCACTGAAGTCACCACACAGGCCATCTTGGTTTTGAGCGGCATCGAAGTCCAGCGCCACCAGATCGCCCAAGACTGACAAGCTGCGTTGCAGTTCCCAGCCGACTTGGCCGCCACGGCCGAAGAGAAGAATTTTCATCACGCAGCACCGTATTGCCTGGCCACCCAATCGCGGTAACCGCCGCTTTGCACATTGGCCACCCAGTCGGGGTTATCCAGGTACCACTGCACGGTTTTGCGAATACCGGTCTCAAACGTCTCAGCGGGTTTCCAGCCCAATTGTTGCTCGATCTTGCGCGCATCAATCGCGTAGCGGCGGTCGTGGCCCGGGCGGTCGGTGACGTAGGTGATTTGATCTTTATACGGTTTGCCATCGGCACGGGGCTTGAGCTCATCCAGCAGGCTGCAAACGGTGTGCACGATATCCAGATTGGGTTTCTCGTTCCAGCCGCCAATGTTGTAAACCTCACCCAGCGTGCCCGCTTCCAGCACCCGGCGGATGGCGCTGCAATGGTCCTTCACGTACAGCCAGTCGCGAATCTGCTGGCCATCGCCATACACGGGCAATGGCTTGCCCGCTTGCGCGTTGACGATCATCAGCGGGATGAGTTTTTCGGGGAAGTGAAACGGCCCGTAGTTATTACTGCAATTGGTGGTCAGCACCGGCAGGCCATAAGTGTGGTGGTAGGCGCGTACGAGGTGGTCGCTGGCGGCTTTGGAGGCTGAGTAGGGGCTGTTGGGCTCGTACTTGTTGTTTTCGGTAAAGGCTGGGTCAGTTTTGGACAGTGAACCATACACCTCATCAGTGGACACGTGCAGCAGCCGGAATGCCGACTTGGTATCCGACGCCAAGCCGCTCCAATAAGCCCGCACCGATTCGAGCAAGTGAAACGTGCCCAGAATATTGGTCTGGATGAAATCCTCCGGCCCGTGGATGGAGCGGTCAACATGGCTCTCAGCCGCAAAGTTCACCACTGCGCGGGGCTGGTGTTGAGCCAGCAAACCCGCCACCAGCGCAGCATCGCCAAAGTCTCCGTGCACAAAAACGTGGCGCGCATCACCCGCCAATGAGGTCAGATTTTGCAGGTTGCCCGCATAGGTGAGTTTGTCGAGGTTGATCACAGGCTCGTCACACCGGGCCAGCCAGTCCAGTACGAAGTTGCTGCCGATGAAGCCGGCTCCGCCGGTGACAAGAATGGTCATGAGATTGATTTTTCAGGAAAAAGTCAAATTGGGTAGTCTAGAGTAGACAGTTTGATTGGGTTCACGGGGCAAAGTAACCTACTGCGCAACCAGTACGCCGTTGGGATATACCAGCCTGGTGGCGAACCCTGCCTGTAGTGCTTGCCAAGTTTCAGCCATCCACACTTTGTTGGCAGGACCGTTGACTGCTGCGGTTACAAAAAAAGCCGCAGTGCCTCTGGCAAGAAAATACCGAGCTGCTTGGTTGCCCAACCGCAAAAATCCCAGCTGTGCTTTTAGCCCCAGGTGCCGCTGGACACCAGCAGCAAAAACAACGGTACAGGCACCCAAGCATTCATTCAAGCTTAAGGTATTGAGCCTGTGTCTTTCGATGAGTTTTGCCATTGCCAAGCTTTCAACGACATAACCACCTGAGGACTGAATGTCAATCCAATTCAATTCGGGATTTTTTTGAATAGCGCGCTCTAGGGCATCGTAGCTGCCCAGGCCAATGTCACCTCTAACCGTAATCCTTCCGTACTTTTGCTCAGTACTAATTTGAGCTGCGGCCATTGGCTTTGAAATGTTAGTTTGCCAAGTTTGCAGCCAGTCCTTTGCGACATCAATGCTTACTCTCCCCACATCTCCAAGGAATGCAATGCCAAAAACCAGTGAAACAAAGACCATAAGAAAACTGCGCTGTTCACGTTGGAATCGTGCAACGCATCGACTCATTGCAAAAGACCACCATGCAACTCCAACGCTCAATACGCAAAGCAACAGGAATATCCATTGAATTTTTGAGTCAAAGCCGCCACTGTAATTGTCAACATCTACAGTCTTCACCATGCATTGATTGATGCACGTGGTCAGCAAAAAAATCGACAAACCACCCGCAAAAAACGTTGTAACCCAGTCCGCGTCGCCGCGTGCCAATTTGGCAAAATGAGAAAGTGGTGAATTCATTGAGGTCGTATCAGTAGCAGAAATCAGCGCCCAATCGCCAGATACTCAAATCCCATCCCCCGCACCTGCGCTGGGTCATAAAGGTTGCGGCCATCAAAAATCACTGGGCTTCTCAGCGATGTTTTCAGCGTCGCGAAGTTCGGACTTCTGAATTCTTTCCACTCCGTC
>JANOLC010000436.1:0-1819 GCA_031419575.1 Burkholderiales bacterium
CTCGTGGGCGGCTTCGACAAGGTGGTCCGCACGTACGCCCTGCGAACCCTACACGGTTATCCCCCCCACCCAAACCCCAAGCGCTGCCCAAACCTGCGGCTCCGGTCACACCTGAGCTGCCTGCGACTCAAATCAGCCTGACCTCGCTGGGCAAGCGATCACTAGTGACTGCCGGTACGGGCACGCCGACGGTGGTGTTTGAGTCCGGCTTGGGTAATGGCAAAGAGGCGTGGGCGCATGTTTTTCATGCCATCAGCGCCCAAACGCACGCGGTGGCTTACGACCGGGCGGGTTATGGAGAGAGTGAGCATTCTCACCGCCCGCGGGATGGTTACCAGATTGTGCGCGAGCTGCGGGCTATGCTGGCGGTTGAAAATATTCCGCCGCCATATGTGCTGGTGGGGCATTCGTTGGGGGGCACCATCGTCAAACTGTTTGCCCGTACCTACCCCGAAGAAATTGCGGGTGTGGTGCTGGTGGATGCCCGTCATTCAGAATTTGCTGTGCGCTGCCGCCAGTTTGGCGTGCACCGCCTGTGGTACGAGCCGCCGTCGGTGCTGTTCATGATGGCGCGCAACGCCATGCAAGGTGAGCTGAAAGCTGCGCACATTACCACCCGCCAGGCGCGCCGGGCGGGGCCTTTTCCGCCGGTGCCGTTAATTGTGTTAACCCAACGAAAAGCCGCCTCCAAGTGGCCCGGTGGCTTGGGCAAGGTGTGGGTGGCGGCGCAACGCAATATGGCCAAGATGTCGGCGCTGGGGCGCTTCAAGGTGGCGGAAGGCAGTGGCCACAACGTGCACAAGGACCGCCCTGATGTGGTCGTGCGCGCGGTGTTGAATGTGGTGACTGCAGCGCGCTACTTGCAGGGCAAGCGCAGAGTTTGAGCTACCGGGCTTGGTGCTCTTCTATGCCAAAAATGCCTCAAACTGCTCAATGCCCACCGGCTTGCCAAACAAATATCCCTGGTAGTGGATGCAGCCGCTGTTGCGCAGCAACTGCTTTTGCGCTTCTGTTTCAACCCCTTCAGCAATCACATCCAGATTCAGGCTTTGCGCCATGGTGATGATGGTGCACACGATGGCGCGATCACTCTTGTCTACGGCCAGGTCCCGCACAAAAGACCGGTCAATTTTGAGTTGGTCTAGTGGCAGGCGTTTGAGGTATTGCAGTGATGAGTAGCCCGTGCCAAAGTCGTCCAATGAGAACTGGACGCCCAGATTTTTGAGCGCCAGCATGGTTTGGATGGTGCCCTCAATATTGTCCAGCAACATGCCCTCGGTAATTTCCAGCTTGAGCAGGTTGGGTGCAACGTCAAACCGGGTCAGCAGGGCGCTGACCTGCTGTACAAAATCGCGCTGCCTCAACTGCTTGGCGCTCACGTTTACCGCCAGCATCAGGGCGCTGGCTTTGGGGTGGTGTTGCCAGGCCTTGAGTTGTGCACACGCGGTTTCCAATACCCAGTTGCCAATGGAGATGATGAACCCGGTCTCTTCGGCCAAGGGAATGAACTCTGCCGGCGACACATTCCCCAGTTCCGGGTGGTTCCAGCGGATCAGCGCCTCGGCGCCAATGGGCTTGTGCCACACATCGACCTGAACCTGGTAGTGCAACTGAAACTGCTGGGTTAGCAATGCCTTGTGCATTTCAGCGTCCAGCCCCGCGCGTTTGTTGACTGATTGCTGCATCCGGGGATCAAAAAAACTCAAGGTGTTGCGGCCATCGCGCTTGGACTGGTACATGGCAATGTCAGCTTGCTTGATCAGCTCGTCAATGCGCTCCTTGTTGCCCTCAATCAGGGTTGCACCAATACTGGGTGTGC
>JANOLC010000437.1:0-3971 GCA_031419575.1 Burkholderiales bacterium
CGGCGCGACGACGAGGTAAATCCAGTTATAATTTTAAGAAAAAGTTGTTGATGGCAACCGAGTCAATCATTTCATTTTCGGATTTGCCGCTGAGAATGATTTCGATCATCGGATTGTTATTAGGCTTGGCGGGTTTTGCGCTCTTATTTCCCTGGCTGATGTTTTTCACAGAATTCTCCACGGTCAGAATACAAGAAGTTTTTGTTCTTTATCGTAGCTACCTTTGGGCGGTTGGCGCATTTTGTCTTTTTCCAATTTTGTTTGCCACTGTGACCAGCCGTGTTGCGGTGTTCCTCAGTACGCTCGCGGCAATCGCTATGTTTCTTATCTCTATGGAGCGATTGTTGGTACTGTCGACACCTCTCTTTTTGTGGGACGACGCAGAAAAGCTGGTCAAGGACCGTCCGGACGTACCCGGTGCCTATCGCATCTACTACAACCGAGGTACAGAACTGCTGGGCATTGGAAGTTTAGAGTCAGCGGCATCAGATTTTAAAAAATCCATTCAACTCAATCGAAACTTTGCAGAGTCGTATGGCAACCTTGGATCGGCGTATGCCCAAAAGAGCGACTGGAAAAACGCCGCCCTCATGTTCGAAAATGCTATCCATGTTGCAAAAAACAACGGAACGACATTACTTTCAGCACAAGGTAACCTTGGGTACGCGTTACAAAAACAGAATGATTGGCATGGCGCCGTGTCCGCCTACGGGGCTGCGATTGACCTAGCGAAACGCTATCAACCCTCACTCGTGGCGCGGTACTACTTGGGCCGAGCCCAAGCCTACGAAAAACTAGGCGAATTCCAAAAAGCCCAGGCCGATTATCAAGAAGCCTGCACCCGCGCCAAAAAGGGTTGTGACAAGCTCACTGTCGCCAATGGGAGCGCCGCGAAGTGATTGGGTTGATGGCCTCACGGCTGGGCATATTGGTGTTGACATGCTTGTGGCTCAACCCATTCGCCAGTGGCCCATCCCCCGCCGTGTCATCGTGGCTGGGTGCTATGGCTTGCTTTGCGGTCTGGTTGGTTGTGGCAGCTTGTGTGCCTATGCGTTTGCCTCGCACGGCGGCGGGGAGTTGGCTGCTGGCTGCGGTGCTCAGCGCGGTCATCGGACTCCTCCAATACTTTGGTGCCACCTTCGTTTTTGGTCAGTGGGTCAACAGTACGACAATAGGAGAGGCGTTTGGCAACTTGCGCCAGCGCAATCAGTTCGCCACGCTGATGAACATGGGCTTGCTGGCGCTGATGCTGGGGATTGGCCCGCGTTTAGGTTCTTTCGCGCAGATCCAAAGCGCCGCGCCAAAGACGGCGGGCAATGAGCCAATAAATCAAGTACCAACGCCTAACTTCCTTGGCATCAGCCCCAGCCTTTGGGTCATCGTTTGCGCCGCGCTGCTCGCGGCCGGCAACGCCGCTTCTTCGTCGCGAACGGGGCTGCTGCAGTTGCTGTTGGTGGCGGCGCTGATGTGGGTTTGGGGCGGTTTGCGCCAGCCGCCTATTCGCCGCGCAGTGCTGACCGCTGTGTTCACTTATGCCGTGGCCTCTATCGCGCTGCCTTTGCTGGCCGGGCTGTCACTGGGTGGCAGTGGCATTCTGGGGCGGTTCAATGAGACATCACCGGGCTGTGGCAGCCGCTTGGTGCTCTGGCGAAATGTGCTGCACCTCATCGCAATCAAGCCCTGGCTGGGCTGGGGTTGGGGCGAGCTGGACGTTGCTCATTTCGTCACGCTCTACCCCGGTGCGCGGTTTTGCGACATTCTGGACAATGCCCATAACCTGCCCCTGCACTTGGCAGTGGAGTTGGGCGTGCCTGCTGCCCTAGCGATTTGCGGCGGCGGATTGTGGCTGGTATGGAAGGCCAAGCCGTGGCGTGAGCAGGACGCTACCCGTCAGATGGCGTGGGGCGTGTTGGCGGTGATTTTGCTGCACAGCCTGTTGGAATACCCCCTGTGGTACGGGCCGTTTCAGATCGCGTTTGGCTTGTGTGTGGCGCTGCTGTGGCGAAGGCCTCAAAGCACGGTGTTCGATAAAAAAAGACCTGTAGTCCCCGTCACTATTGGATTGTTTGCTTCAGTTTTAATAGCGCTTATCAGTTACACCAGTTGGGACTATTACCGGGTCAGCCAGATTTACCGCATCCCCAAAATGCGGGATGCGGCTTACCAAGACAACACATTAGAGAAGATTCAAGGCTCTTGGCTGTTCAAAAACCAGGTGGATTTTGCCCGGCTGACGATAATGCCGCTCACCCCTGGCAATCTCGATAGCGCCGAAACCATCAACCGGTTAGCCCGTGATCTGTTGCATTTCTCCCCGGAAGCCAAGGTGGCCATCAAGCTGATTGAGAGCTCGGTCATGCTGGGCCGTGACGATGAAGCGCTTTTTTATTTACTTCGCTTTAAGGTGGCGTTTCCAGACGAGCATGCGCGCTGGGTGCTGAAAAACTCCCCGACTTCCCCCCATGCTTCTCCCGCACCTTGACGTCGTTGATGGTCATGCCACGGTCCACGGCTTTGCACATGTCGTAAATAGTCAGCAGGGCCACCTGCACGGCGGTCAGGGCTTCCATCTCTACGCCGGTGGGGCCGACCGTTTCAACCGTTGCAGCGCAAATAATGCCTGTAGTCCCCGTCACTGTTGAATTGTTTGCTTCAAATTCAATAGCGACCCGAGTTAAAGCCAACGGATGACACAGGGGGATCAGGTCGCTGGTTTTCTTGGCCGCCTGGATGCCCGCGATGCGGGCAATGCCCAGCACGTCGCCTTTTTTGGCGGTGCCGGCCCCAATCAGCGCCAGGGTGCTGGGCAGCATGTCAATGCGCCCCACGGCGACTGCGATACGGTGGGTGCTGGCTTTGGCGGCCACGTCTACCATGTGGGCTTGGCCTTGGGCGTCGAAGTGGGTCAGGGTGGGCGCGCTTGAGAGTGAGTTTGGGAGTGAGGGGACGGGGGTATTCATGGACACAAACTTTACCTGACCTTGACGCCTACGCCTGACAACCGGGCAGGTCTTGCGGCATCATGCGACACTAAATAAAGCCTCAAAACCCACCTTGAACCCAAAATTTAAGTCAAACAGGTCGCAAGTCCCGGTCAAGGGGACATTGTTAGCTACTATTTTTGTAGCAATGGGGGTGTGCAGCGAGATGCCCACTTCTGCGCAAGCCCAGACCCCATCGCCAACCAGTAATACCTCGCTGCCCAATCTGGGTGACAGCAGTGACCTGACCCTCAGCGCTGAGCGGCGCATGGGTGACCGCATTGCGCGTGAGATTTACCGTGACCCTGACTTCATTGACGACCCGGTGCTGGTCGAATACGTGCAGGCTATCTGGCAGCCGTTGTTGGCGGCTGCGCGCCTGCGCGGAGAGCTCTCAATCGAGCTGAACGAGCGTTTTGCGTTTGAGATCATGATGGGGCGTGACCGCACGGTGAATGCGTTTGCGCTGCCAGGCGGCTACTTTGGCCTGCATCTGGGGTTGCTGGCCGTGGTGACCAGCCGCGACGAACTGGCTTCGGTGCTGGGGCATGAGCTGAGCCACGTCACGCAGCGGCATATTTCACGGTTGATCTCCAAGCAAAGCGCCCAAACGCCTTGGGTGATTGGCGCGATGATTTTGGGTGCACTGGCCGCCAGCAAAAGTGCGGACGCGGCTAACGCGCTGATCGCGGGTGGGCAAGCGGTAGCGGCGCAAAGCCAGCTCAATTTTTCCCGCGACATGGAGCGCGAGGCCGACCGAGTCGGTTTTGGCGTGATGACGCAAGCCGGGTTTGATCCGCAGGGCTTCGTCACCATGTTTGACAAGCTGCAAAATGCTTCGCGTTTAAACGACAACGGCAGCTACCCGTATTTGCGCAGCCACCCACTCACCACCGAGCGCATTGCCGACATGCAAGCCCGCCAGCCTTTGGATGGGGCGTCTGGTGGCGCACTGGTGGCGGTGCAGAGCCTGGTGCACGCCATGGTGTC
>JANOLC010000438.1:0-4622 GCA_031419575.1 Burkholderiales bacterium
GCGCCCCGCAGGAGTTCAGGAGTAATGGCAGTTGGGTTTGGCATATTTGGATATAACTTGACCTTTAATATATCAAATTATATAATCAATGTCAATAAAGTAAATATCTAAAAAACACATGTCCACCCTCACCCACATTCAACCGTTCTTCGATCCGAAAACCTGGACTGTCTCGTATGTCGTCAGCGACATGGCGACGAGGAATGCGGCTGTCATCGACCCGGTACTGGATTACAACTTCAAGTCCGGGCACACGGATACGAAAGCTGCCGACGCGTTGCTCGCGTACGTCAAGTCCGAGAAGCTCACAGTCCAATGGATTCTTGAGACGCACGCCCACGCAGACCATTTGTCAGGCGCGCACTACCTGCAAGAACGTGTTGGCGGGCGAATCGCCATAGGCGAGCACATTCGCGAAGTCCAGGCAACTTTCAAGAAGCTTTACAACCTCGAGCGAACATTTCTTCCAGATGGCTCCCAGTTCGACCATCTTTTCAAGGACGGAGAGGTGTTCAAGATTGGTGAGGTCGAAGCGACCGCCCTGTTGGTGCCTGGCCACACGCCCGCGGACATGGCGTATTGGGTTGACGGCGCCGTATTCGTTGGAGACACCTTGTTCATGCCCGATGTCGGCACCGCCCGCGCCGACTTTCCAGGGGGCGATGCGCACACGCTCTATCGGTCAATGCGACGGATCCTCGCACTGCCACCCGAAACCCGGGTATTCGTCTGCCATGACTACCCGCCTGAGGGGCGAGAGGCGCGATGGGAAACCACGATCGCAGAGCAAAAGGCGAGCAATATCCATGTGCACGATGGCATCAGCGAAGAAGCGTTTGTCGCTATGCGCAAGGCGCGCGACGCGACGCTGGAAGTGCCAACGCTGATCTTGCCTTCGATCCAGGTGAATGTCCGCGCGGGGCAGCTACCTCCAGCCGACGAAAACGGGGTCGCCTACTTGCGCATACCGCTGAACGCCTTGCCGACGCGGTAGTAGCCCGGTGCCGAATGTCCTTCAAATCGGGCCGCTCGTCCTGCCCACATCCCTGCTCTTCATGCTCATTGCAGTGACTGCAGCCGTCGTGATGAGTTAGGCCACGTGCCATTGGTAAGCACGGGTACCGCTGGCACTGTGCACGCGGCGGGCTGGAGCCTATGTCACACTACAACGTGCTGACTGAGCAGTACAGAGCCCCTCGCTTAAGAGCCCGGTTTAACCTGGAAGCACGCCTCCAAGCAGGCTTCAACGCGCTCGAACTAGCCCAACGAGGGCAAGCCGTAAAATTTGAATTCCACTGAACCCAAAGCGCCATGGCCACAATAACTGACTCCGACTCCTCCCAGACTACCGAAGACCCGACCGCCATTGCCCGTCAGTCCATTTTGGACTGGAATCAGGCCGTCTTTGGTTACGAGTTGTTTGACCGCTCAACCCGCAACGGCATTCACACGGCCGCCACCGATGCCGAGTTGCTGTTCAACGTGCTGTCTCATGCTGACAACGAAGCGCTGATGGGCCGCAAGGTGTTGTTCATCAACTGCACGCACGACAGCCTGGGCGGTGGCCACCTGGAATTGATTCAGCCTGAAAAAGTGGTGCTGGAGCTGCCCCCGCTGGTCGGTCATGACCCCGAGGAGATCGAGACGCGTCGCCAAAACCTGACGGATGTGAGCAAGCGCGGCTTCAAGCTGGCGTTCAACCACACGGTATTGACCAAGCCCTACGCAGCGTGGTTGCCCTTGGCCTCGTACATCAAGTTCGATATGGCGCTGCTCAAGCCTGAGGCGGTGGTGCCCTTCATTCAGCACGCCCAAAAGACATCGACTGCGCACCTGATTGCCGAGAAGGTCGAGACCGCTGAGCAGCACCAGATGCTTCTGGCCGCCGGTATCAAGCTGTTTCAGGGCTACTGGTTTGCCAAGCCGGTGCTCATCAAGGGTCAAACTATTCGGCCTGCACAGGCCAACATCATTCAGTTGATCAATTTGGTGCGCAAGCAGGCCAGCACCGTGGAGATTGAAGAAGTCTTGAAGCACGACCCCACGCTGTCGTTCAACCTTTTGCGATTCATCAACTCTGCAAGCTTTGGGCTGCGCACCGAGATCACCTCGTTTCGCCACGCGGTGATGATTTTGGGCCTGAAGAAGCTGTTTCGTTGGGCGGCATTGTTGATGGCGACCTCGCGTGTGGGTGGTGCCGCACCCGCCGTAGGCAGCATGGCCGTCGTGCGCGGCCGCTTGATGGAGTTGCTGGCCAACGAACTATTGCCTCCCGAAGACTGCGACAACGCCTTTGTGGTGGGGGTGTTCTCGCTCCTGGACACCATGCTGGGCGTGCCGTTGGAAAAGGCGCTGGAGTCCATTTCCCTGCCCGAAGCCGTTACCCATGCCCTGCTGACCAAAACGGGCGTGTTGGCTCCCTTGTTGGCGCTGACCGTGGCCTGTGAGAGCGTAGACGACGAAGCGTTTGCGCGGCTGGCAGAGCAACTTCAGCTTACCAACCACCAGATCAACATGGCCCACCTGAACGCGCTGGCATGGGCGGAGTCGATGGCAGACTGAGCGGGTTCACCCTCGGGGGTGGTTTTTCTCCAGGATAACTTTCAACCGCTCGCGCGCTACGTGGGTGTAGATGGTGGTGGTCGAAATGTCGGCGTGACCCAGCAGCATTTGCACCGCCCGCAGGTCAGCCCCATGGTTGAGCAAGTGGGTGGCAAATGCATGGCGCAAGGTGTGGGGCGACAGTTTGGTGGCAATGCCCACAACCAATGCATATTTTTTGACAATCATCCAGAACATCACGCGGGACATGGCGGTGCCGGGCGTGGGGCCACGGTGAGTCACAAACAGGTCTTCGGCCTGCTTGCCTTCCAGCAACTGGGGCCGCTCGACTTTCAGGTAACGCCCCAGCCACTCGCTCGCGTGCTCGCCAAAAGGCACCAAACGCTCTTTGCCGCCCTTGCCAAACACCCGCAACACGTTGTCTGACAGGCTGATGTTCAACACCTTGAGGGTGACCAGCTCACTGACCCGCAGACCGCTGGCGTAGAGCAGCTCCAGCATGGTGCGATCACGCACACCCAGCGCGGTAGACACGTCGGGGGCTGCCAACAGGGCTTCTACCCGATCCTCGGTCAAGCCCGACGGATTGCGCACCAATTGCTTGGCCGCCAGCAGCTTCAAGGTGGGGTCAGCCAGAACAAGTCTCTCGCGCAATGCCCAGCGGAAGTAGCGTTTAAACACCGTCAACCGCCGGTTGGCGCTGGTGGCTTTACCCGCAGCGTGGTGGCTTGCATAACCCTCCAAATCAAACTGCTGCACCCCATTCAACACCTTGCCCTGAGGCTTCAGCCAGGCACCGAATAGCACCAAATCTCGTCGGTAAGCCGACAAGGTATTCTTAGACAGGCCATCTTCCAGCCACAACACGTCCAGAAAAGTGTCGATGTGCTGTTCGACCTCGGGGGTAATGCGCGCGGATTCGACCAAACATCAGTCCAACTTGAGATTGGCGGTCTCAACCACCTTTTTGTAGACCTCAAACTCAGCCTTGATTTGCGCCGCAAATTGCTCGGGCGTGTTGGCGATGATGAGCGAGCCCGTGTCTTCAATGCGCTTTTTCACCGCTGGGTCTTCCAGTGCCTTGCGCACCCCCGCATTGATTTTGTCCACGATGTCACGCGGCATGCCTTTGGGTCCGTAAATGCCGTAATACGCCATGCGGTTGACAGGCTCCAAGCCCACCTCTTTGAAAGTGGGCACATTGGGCAGCTGTGGCAAACGCTGCGGTGCTGCCACCACAATTGGAATCAACCGGTTACTCTGGATGAACGGCAGCGCTGACGGCATATTGTCAAATGTCATTAATACCTGGCCCGCCACGGTGTCGTTCAGCGCCGGGCCGGCACCCCGATATGGAATATGGGTGATGAACACGCCCGCCAGGTTTTTAAACAACTCCGTCTGCAAGTGCCCAATGCCGCCAGTGCCTGATGAAGAGTAGGAGTATTTGCCGGGTGATTTTTTCAGCTCTGCCAAAAACCCCTTGTAGTCTTTGGCGGGAAAACTAGGGTGTACGGCAATCACATTGGGCGTGGCCGCAATGTTGATGATGGGCGTGAAGTCCGTCAACGGGTTGTACGGCATCCTGGGGTTGATGGCCGGGTTGGCCGCCGTCGTGGACACCGTGGCCATGCCCAGCGAATACCCGTCCGGTGCGGCTTTGGCCGTCTCGTTCGCGCCAATCACGCCTCCGCCACCGGCTTTGTTTTCAACCACCACGGTTTGCCCCAAGGCCTTGCCCAGCGAGTCCGCGATGGTGCGGGCGATGATGTCTGTCGTGCCGCCCG
The DNA here is from genome assembly GCA_031419575.1 of Burkholderiales bacterium. Classification (GTDB taxonomy): domain Bacteria; phylum Pseudomonadota; class Gammaproteobacteria; order Burkholderiales; family Burkholderiaceae_C; genus JANYCG01. The sequence goes on from JANOLC010000438.1 coordinate 4,350, forward strand.
GCGCAAATGGCACTTGCAGCTTGATGATCTTATTGGGGTAGCCCTGCGCAAAGGAAGACGTAGCAGCGGCCACCAGCCCAACGGCGAAAAAAGTGGTTGAAATCAAAGTACGGCGTTGCATAAAACAGGCTCCTAATGTGTTCATATATTAACCCGTTCATTCTCCCTGAAGCCTGCTGGTATTCTCCACGGGTGAATTACGCCCAACTGTTATTTCCTGATTTTTCCCTGATCCTGTGCGGCTACTTGCTGTGCCGCTTCACGGCCCTGAAC
>JANOLC010000439.1:0-3085 GCA_031419575.1 Burkholderiales bacterium
CACCCAACCGCCGCCGGGGCTTGCGGTGCGTGCGCTAGCTGCCACGCCATCGACGTGCGCACCCATGCTGATCTGTGCGTGTTGATGCCAGAAACCATCATGCTGGAGCTGGGCTGGCCGCTGAGCGAAAAAGCCCAAAGCGATATTGACGACAAAAAGCGCAAACCGAGCAAAGAAATTCGGGTCGATGCCATGCGTGATGCAGTCGAGTTCTCGCAACGCACCAGTGGCCGGGGCCGGGGCAAAGCCGTTCTGATTTTCCCCGCAGAGCGCATGAACAATGTCACTGCCAATGCCCTGCTCAAAACGCTGGAAGAGCCCCCCGGCGACGTTAACTTCGTGCTGGCCAGTGAGTCCGCGCATCAGCTACTGCCCACCATCCGCAGCCGTTGCCTGGGCCATACCATGGTTTGGCCGGACGAAGCGACTTCATTGGCGTGGCTGGCCGGGCAGGGCATGCCTGCAGCGCAAGCCAGAATTTTGCTGCGCGCCACAGGCGGCCGCCCAGACGATGCGCTGCAATTTCTCGCCTCTGGCCGCAACCCATCCAGTTGGACAGACCTGCCCGGGGCGGTAGCGCGGGGCGACGTGGGCGCGTTCAAGGATTGGACACCGGTGCAAACCATCGATGCGCTGCACAAGCTTTGCCATGATTTGCTGGCCGTCAAAATCGGTGCTTTACCCCGATTTTTTGAACCTGGCAGTTTGCCCAGGCAAGAGGGTATCGTAGCGCCCGTCAGCGCGTTGACGCAATGGGCCAAGTCGCTGAGCCAGCAAAGCCGCACCATGGAGCATCCGTTTAACCCTGGCCTGATGCTGGAGGCACTGGTGAGCGAGGGTAAAAACGCCTTGGGCGCTAAAGCGGGTGCCATCCATCGCTAATTTCGTTAGACTCTCCGATCTACCATTTTGACCATGAGCACCCAATCCGCCACGCCACGCCCCAGTGTCATTCAGCTCGCCATCAAGGAAAAGGCGGCTCTATACGCTGCATTTATCCCTTTGTTCACCGAGGGAGGCGTCTTTATCCCGACCTCGCGCGAGTACAAGCTGGGCGATGATGTGTATGTTTTGCTATCGTTACCTGACGAGCCTCAGCGTTACCCCATTGCCGGCAAGGTCGCCTGGGTCACCCCCGCCAATGCCGCAGGAAACCGCACCCAAGGTGTGGGCATTCAGTTCCCTAAAGATCAAAAATCGCGGTTGCTCAAGCTCAAAATTGAAGAGCTACTGGGCGCACATTTGGCCTCAGACCGGGTCACGCAGACGATTTAGAGTCGGGTCAGATTCGATTTCCTGCACCCCGGGTGCTATCACCCCATTCTTTTGACCCCATGTTCACCGACTCCCATTGCCACCTGACCTACCCCGACCTGGTCGCCCGGTTGCCTCAAATTCGGGACGCCATGGCACTGGCGCAGGTGGACAGGGCACTGTGCATTTGCACCACTCTGGAAGAGTTTGAGTCCGTCCATGCCCTGGCCACAGGTTACGACAACTTTTGGGCCACGGTGGGTGTACACCCTGACAACGAAGCCAGCGACACCCTGCGGGAGCCCACACTGGACGATTTGCTGACCCGCGGTCGACTGCCTCGAGTGGTGGGCATTGGTGAAACCGGTTTGGACTATTACCGCCTGGGTGAGCGCACCGTGGCCAATATGGCGTGGCAGCGTGAACGCTTTCGCACCCACATTCGTGCAGCCCAAACGCTGTCCAAACCGCTGGTGATCCACACCCGAACCGCGTCAGATGACACTTTGGCGATTTTGCGGGAAGAGGGCGAAGACGGCTCGTCAGGTTCGGCAGGCGGCGTTTTTCACTGCTTTACCGAAACCAGAGAGGTCGCCCGTGCGGCACTGGAATTGGGTTTTTACATTTCTTTTTCAGGTATTTTGACGTTCAAAAGCGCGCAAGATATCCGTGATGTGGCTGCTTTCGTCCCCATGGACCGCATGCTGATTGAGACCGACAGCCCGTATTTGGCCCCCATGCCGCACCGAGGCAAAACCAATAACCCATCGTATGTGCCGTTTGTTGCCGCACAAATCGCCCAGATCAGGCAGTTGCCACTAGCCGAGGTGGCGCATCAAACCAGCCGTAATTTTGAGACACTGTTTAAACAAGTGGAGGTTAAATGATGTTGTCAAACCTCATAAAACACATTAAGTTAGTTTTATATCTTGTTGTTTTTATTGGAAATATTAATGCCAATGCTGGGTCTTTTGAGGACTTCTTCATCGCCATCAAGCAAGACAATCCGGACACCATTGCCACACTGATCAACCGGGGTTTTGATGCCAATACCCGCAACCCGGCGGGTGAGCCTGCGCTGTACCTGGCAATTCGGGAGCCGTCACTCAAAGTGGTGGCTACCTTGATGTCCTGGCCAAAGACCGATGTGGAAGCCCGCAATCTGCAAGATGAGAGCCCGCTGATGATGGCCTGCATCAAGGGTTACGTTGAGTTGTCAAAACAGCTGATCGCACGGGGTGCCGATGTCAACAAGCCCGGCTGGGCCCCGTTGCATTACGCTGCTACCAAAGGCCATATCGAGCTGATCAATTTGCTGCTCGACAACCACGCCTACATCGACGCCAGCTCGCCCAACGGCAGCACGCCGCTGATGATGGCCGCGATGTACGGCACAGCATCCGCCGTCAAGCTGCTGCTGGAGTCCGGAGCCGACCCGTTGATAAAAAATAGCATCGGCATGACGGCCATTGACTTCGCGCAGCGCGGCAATCGCACCGATTCCGCGGAGGTCATTGCCGCGTTTGTGAGGGCTAAACAGCCCAAGGGGAAATGGTAGTTGAGTACGTTTTGTACTTCATACGATGTATATTATGTTAATAACGATAAACCATGCTGTTCACATCGACTTGCTCACGACACCGAAAACGCCAGCGTTGGCACGCTGATATCTGCAAACGAAGCACCCAGTGCGATTTCGCCTTTGCCGTGAAGCACGCACTCTTCGCGGCGCAGCAGCAGGTCTGAGCCGCCACCTGAGAACCTAACCCAGCAACCATAGGTGCTGACATCCACCAGCATGACGCTGCCGTTGCGCCAGTCGATGCGGGCG
>JANOLC010000440.1:0-9909 GCA_031419575.1 Burkholderiales bacterium
GGGGCCGGTTCGGCGGGCAGCGTGCTGGCCAACCGCCTCACCGAAGACCCGGATGTGCGGGTGCTCTTGCTCGAAGCGGGTGGTATGGACCGCAGCCTTTTCATCCACATGCCTTCGGGTTTTGCCTACCCTATGGCCAACCCCCGTTATACGTGGATGTACGAGTCCGAGCCGGAGCCGTATATGGACCAGCGCCGCATTCATTGCCCCCGGGGCAAGGTGATTGGGGGGTCCTCGTCCATCAATGGCATGGTGTATATCCGGGGGAATGCGCTGGACTATGACGGCTGGGCCCAGCGGCCCGGGCTGGAAAACTGGTCCTATGCCGATTGTCTGCCGTACTTTCGCAAGTCCGAGACGCGCGCCAAAGGCGGTGACGCCTACCGGGGCGATAGCGGCCCTTTGAATGTGAGCACGGGTGCCTGCATCAACCCTCTGTACAACGCATTCATCGAGGCGGGCCGACAGGCCGGTTACCCGGACACCCAGGACATGAACGGCCAGCAGCAGGAGGGTTTTGGCGTCATGGACATGACGGTGTTTAAGGGCCGCCGTTGGAGCACCGCCATGGCCTATCTGCGCCCGGCCCTGCAGCGTAAGAACCTGACCTTGCAGACCCACAGCTTGACCACCCGGGTTCTGTTTGACGATGTGCCAGGCAACCCGTGCGCCGTGGGTGTTGAAGTCTCGCACCAGGGCCAGTTGACTGTCCTGCGGGCCAGCCGTGAAGTCATCCTGTGTGGGGGGGCCATCAACTCCCCCCAACTGCTTCAGCTTTCCGGCGTGGGCCAGCCGGATCACCTGAGGGCGTTGGGCATTGAGGTCAAATCCGCACTCAAAGGCGTGGGTGAAAACTTGCAAGATCACCTGGAGACGTATGTCCAGTACGCTTGCAAGGAACCGATCACCCTGTATTCGGCCATGAGCCCGCTGGTCAAGCTCAAGATCGGGTTGGAGTGGATGTTGTTTGGCACCGGGCTGGGGGCCACCAACCACTTTGAGTCGGGCGGGTTCATTCGCAGCGAGGCGGGTGTCAAACACCCTGACCTGCAATACCATTTTCTGCCCATGGCGGTGCGGTATGACGGCAGAGCCCCAGCCACCGGCCACGGGTTTCAGGCCCATGTTGGCCCGATGCGGCCCACCAGCCGCGGCCATGTCAGGCTGCGCACCGCCAGCCCGCTGGATGCGCCCACGCTGCTGTTCAACTACCTGAGCACCGAGCAGGACCGCAAGGAAATGCGTGCCGCTATCCGCCTTACCCGCGAAGTGTTCGCCCAGGCGGCCTTTGACAAATACCGGGGCGAGGAGCTGTCGCCCGGCCCGGCGGTGCGGACCGATGCGCAGATTGATGCCCACATCCGCGCCAATGCAGAAACCGCCTACCACCCGTCTTGCAGTTGTCGCATGGGCATGGATGAAATGGCTGTGACTGACACGGCGGGCCGAGTACACGGCGTGCAAAACCTGCGCGTGGTGGATGCGTCCATCATGCCCGATGTGGTCAGTGGCAACCTCAATGTGCCGACCATCATGATGGCGGAAAAAATGGCCGATGCCATCCGCGGTCGTGCCCCACTGCCGCGATCAACTGCACCCGCTTTTGTTCACCCTGAATACCTGAGTCAACAGCGTTAATGAGCACATCCACATCCACATCCACATCCACGCTCACGACCACATCGCAGCTGGGTTGGCCTGGCCTAAAGCACTGGCCCGCAGAGGCAGCTGCGGCCTTGAATCTCCTGATCCGCACCCACGCCCACTGTGGTGCCTTTGCCATTTTTGATGCGGACAACACGTCCTACCGGCATGATCTGGTGGGTGCGTTGTTGCCGTACATGGAGATGAAAGGTGTACTAACGCGGGACACCATGAATCCGGCCCTGAAGTTGATTCCGTTCAGGGACAGCGCCGCCCATCAGGAAAGTCTTAACAGCTACTACCTGCGTCTGGGGGAGATCGACGATCAGGTCGGTTACCCCTGGGCCTCGCAAATTTTTGCCGGTTTTACGCTCGGGGAACTCAAAGCCTATCTGGACGAGATGCTGGCGTTTGGCAAGCCGATCCCTGCAACGGCTTATGTGGATGACGAGGTGCAATCCATGCCGGTTGATCCACCTCAGTTGCTCAAGGGCCAGCAGGAGCTCTACAACGCGCTGACGCAGCACGGCATCGAGGTGTTTGTGGTCAGCGCTGCCAGCGAAGAGCTGGTGCGCATGGTGCTGGCCGATCCGCGCTATGGCTACAACGTCAAGCCGGAGAACGTCATTGGCGTGTCGCTGTTGCTCAAAAACCGGGATACCGGTGACATCACCACGGCCCGCAAGCTCATTGCCGACAAACGCTATCAACCCGCCGACCTGGTACATCACGAGTTGACCCACACGCTGTGGGCGCCCATGCCCTGGTACGAGGGCAAACAGGCGGCGATTCATACCTACATCCACCCGTGGAAAACCCCTATTCTGGTGGCGGGTGACACACCGCACAGCGACGGACCGATGCTGTTCCGCGGGCCCGACGTGGTGCAGGGCGCGCTGCGCCTGTTTGTGTCGCGTTCAGACCATGCCTTGCAGACCCTCAGCGCCATGCAGGTAGCCCATGGTGAATCGCAAGCCGAGCATGGCTTGCCCGTTACCGCCCATGACAACTGGCTGGTGGTGACACCAGACCAGATCATGTAGGGTTGGCGGCGCAGACACCTTTGCATTTCGCGCCTTTACTTTTACCTTTTCATTGGCATCCATTTTTCTTCCATGACGACCCCATCTCCTCCCTCACCAACCAACCGTTTCACGCGCCTGCTGGCCACCCGTCCGTGGTTGCTGGCCGACGGTGCCACCGGCAGCAACCTGTTTGACGTGGGCCTGATGTCGGGCGATGCCCCCGAGCTGTGGAACACCGAACACCCGGACCGCATCGGCGACTTGCACCGCAGTTTTGTCGATGCCGGTGCCGACATCATCCTGACCAACAGCTTTGGTGGCACCGCCTATCGCCTCAAATTGCACAAAGCCGAGGGCCGCGTGGCCGAACTCAACGTGGCCGCTGCACGGCTGGCGCGCGAGGTGGCCGATGCCAGTGGCCGGGATGTGGCCGTGGCGGGCAGCATGGGGCCAACCGGCGAGATCATGGAGCCGATTGGCCCGCTGACATTTGAGCTGGCCAAGGAAGCCTTTGCCGAGCAGGCGCGCAGCCTGGCCGCCGGTGGGGTTGATGTGTTGTGGATCGAGACCATGTCCTCGCGCGAAGAGGTGGAGGCTGCCGTAGCCGGTGCAGCCACCGTGGGCCTGCCGATTGTTTGCACCCTGAGTTTTGACACCAATGGCCGCACCATGATGGGCATATCGCCCAGTGACTTTGCGGGCATTGAGAAATCGTTGACACCACGCCTGGCCGCTTGCGGTACCAACTGCGGTGTGGGCGCGTCCGAGGTGGTGGCTTGCATCCACAACCTGGCTACCGCCATGGGGCCGGATGTGGTGCTGGTGGCCAAGGGCAACTGCGGTATTCCGCAGTACGTGGATGGGGCTATTTGCTATAACGGTACGCCTGAGCTGATGGCCATTTACGCTTGTATGGCGCTGGATGCCGGGGCTCGCATCATTGGCGGCTGCTGCGGCACGTCGGCCAAACACCTGCGCACCATGCGCGACGCGCTGGATGCCCATACCAAGAGCCCGAGCCCCAAGCTGGAGACCATTGTCAGCACCCTAGGCGAGGTGTCGACCGGCGCGCGAGCTCAGTGGGGCGGCGAACTCAGCCGCCTGGGTGGCGCAGCGGCTGGTGCCAACCTCAAGCGTGGCAGTGGCCGTCGGGGTGCGGCAAGTGGTACAAATTAATCTGAGCTGATGAATTCGCTGTTCCCGTTCGGGTTGAGCTTGTCGAAACCCTTCGACCACCTCAGGGCGAACGGTTCATTTTCTCGTCAAGGTAATCGGGTTGCTGTCCTTGCGTAATTCGACCAAAGGCGCGCTGTTCGTTGCGTTGGCCACCATCGGCTGGAGTCTTAGCGGCCTCTTTGTGCGTTCTGTGCCGCGCCTGGACGCCTGGACTATCAATGCTTATCGCGGCCTCAACATGGCGCTGGTGCTCAGCCTGTGGCTGCTCTTTCGCAACCGGGGTAAAACCTGGCAGGTGATGCGCACGCCAGACCGCATGGCCATGTTCTGGTTTGCCGCGTTTTTCTCCATTGGCACGTCCATGTACATCGTGGCACTGCAACTGGCCAGCGTGGCGGCGGTAGCCAGTCTGGGGGCCACGTCAGCGCTGTTTGCTGTGGTGGTGGGGCGGCTCTGGCTGGGCGAGCGCACCTCGGGCCTGTTTCTGGTGGCCATTGTCGTGGCGATGGTGGGCGTGGTGCTGATTGCCATGGGTGAATCCGGGACTTCGCGTACCGGGTTGCTGGGCACCGCGGTGGCGCTGGGGGTGGCCGCTGCGTTTGCCATCCAGAGTGCGGCCCTGCGGCGGCATCGCGACGTGCCCATGGAACCCGCTTATATCTACGGCGGGCTGGCCGTGTTTGGCGTGATGTGGCTGGCCTTTGGGGTACAGGCGGTGACGCGGCACGAGTACCTGTTGCTGCTGGCCATGGGTACCTTTCAGCTGGCGATTCCGGGCCTGCTCTACATTCGCGGAGCACGCTACGTGACGGCCGTGCAGATGGTGTTGATCTCCATGATGGACACCTTTCTCAACCCGTTCTGGGCCTGGCTGGTGTTTGGCGAGATGCCGCCTCACACGGTTTACGCCGGCGGGGCGCTGATCTTGACGGCCATCCTTGGCACCACGCTTTGGGACTATCGGGGAGCGAATCGCGCGGCCAGAGCGGCCCCCAACATCTAACCTATCGCATGGATTCTTGCCAGATCGTCACTACAAAAATAATAGCGAACTATTGATGATTGGCGGGGACTTAAGGCACTTTTTCCTATCAAGCTAGCTTGCGAAGCACCTTTTGATCCCATTCCCGCGTCAGGATCAGGGCGTCGCCCTCGTAGGCTTCCAGCCTGCCCTTCACATGCCAATGCGTTTTGCTAGCGGTCATGCTCGAATAAGTCTCCGTGCGTACTTTCCAGTCGCCGCGCGACGTCTCCTCTGACCAGTGGCACTCTTGGTAGGCTGACAGCGGGTCGTGCGGCAGAATGCTGTAGTTCTCCCGACCACAGCTCCAGGTAGTCAGGCCATGTTCGGCAATGGTGGTGCGGCCAAAGTCGTCCACGATGGCCATGCGCGTCTCACCTGTGGCTTGGTCGGTGGTGACCTCGCGTTTGTGCCAGGGGGGCGTGATGGGAATCAGCTTCACGGGAAGAGCGGCCTCGGCCGGGGCGAACTCCGGCGCTTTTTCATTGCGCTTTGTGGCACGCACAGGCAGGTCGATAAAACTAGCCCCGGTGTGCACGGTCAGCGTCACCGGCTCCGGCGCGGGCCAGATCAGCGGCCAATAGCTGGTGGAGATCGACACCCGCAGGCGGTGGCCCTTGGGCACGTGGCAGGCGACATCGTCGAGCTGGATGCGTATGCTGTATACCTTGCCCGGTTCCAGCAGTTGGGGCGACTCGTGCCCGTCGCGGTGGCACAGGTTAGCCACGCCATAGGTGAGGCGCGACACGGCTCCATCCGGCCACACTGCGTTGAGTCGCACGGCAGCCACAGCCACAGGCTTGTCTGAACTCACCTTCAGGTGCAGCACGGGTGCACCCACCAAGTCAATCCCCCGGGTCAGCGGTGCAGCGTCAAAGGTGAGCGAGCCTGAATCATCCCGCCGCTGGTCGCCGGGGAACTCCGGCCCCAGCCAGATGATGCAGTATTCGCCCGCATCAGCCCCGGTGTACTGCGGCGACGACAGCGCCTGTTTGCCCGCCCGCTCAGGGGTGGCACTCAAACTGCGTTGGTTGAGGTGCAATCGCTTCAGTTCAAACTTGTCCGCAGGCCAAACCTTGTCACTGACCCAGCGCCCTGCAATGTGTGTCACCGATGCGCCCGGTTTGCCCAATTCCATGATGTAAGTGCGGTGCGCCGGGTCTTTGTCCACGCCCGTGTCCACACCTTTGAGCCAGTGGTCCCACCAGCGCAGTGCCTCCTGCAGAAAACCGATGCGGGGCTCGGGCACGGCAAAGTGCGGGTACTTATGCGCCCACGGGCCGATGATGCCCTTTACGGGCGCCTTCAAACTGCCTACCAGTCTTGGCACGGCATTGGTGTAAGCATCGTTCCAGCCGCCCACCGCCAGCACGGCGACTTCGATGGCGCCAATGTCTTGGTTGACTGAACCATGTTTCCAGTACGCATCGCGGTGCGGGTGCTGCAACCAGGGAATGGCCAGCAGCGGCTCGGCATTCAGGCGCTCCAGCCACATGGGCTTCCAGCGGTCACCCACCAACGCCGGGTCGGGCGCGCGTGACGAATAGGCCAGCATGGTAGCCGACCACCCCAGGTTTTCACCCAGCAGGCAGCCACCCTTGTAGTGAATGTCATCGGTGTAGCGGTCATCGGTGGAACACAGGGTGACGATGGCTTTCAGGCCCGCTGGCCTGCGCGCTGCCACCTGCAGGCTGTTGAAGCCGCCCCAGGAGATGCCCATCATGCCGACCTTGCCGGTGCTCCAGGGTTGGGCCAACAGCCAGGCGATCACGTTCTCGGCGTCCTTGAGTTCCTGCTCGGCGTATTCGTCCAGCATGATCCCTTCCGAGTCGCCATTGCCACGCATGTCCACCCGCACACAGGCATAGCCGTGGCCCGCGATGTAGGGGTGCGTTAACGCGTCACGCACGATGGTGCCGTCACGCTTGCGGTAGGGCAGGTATTCCAGAATCACCGGCACCGGCTTTTTGTCAGCGTCAACCGGCATCCACATCCGTGCAGCCAGGCGCGTGCCATCGGGCAGGGTAATGAAGGTGTTGGAGATTTCCTTGACTTTTCGGGGGAATTTTTTGACGATTTTCATGGCAAAAATTTAGGAGGGACGGGAGGGTGAAATATCGGCGTCGAGCGCAGGGCACCATCGACCCGATTTCGGGCACACACTGGCCCGCGCCCCGTTCAACCGGACTTGCTCTTCGTCCAATCGCAACCCGGTCGCAGGATCGATATCGAAGGCAACATCCAGCGCACGCGCGACTTGGGCGTTTTCAACAGGCAACTCCCAGGTCAGAAAGAGCAGGGTGTAATCCCGTTCAGGCCCGAAGTCACCTGCATCGAAACCGTTGCTGCTGTGCTGAATGACGGCGTGGGGCTGCCCTGTATCAAAGAGGACAACCGTGCCCCGGTTCAGCGGGATGCGATGGCCTGAATTGGGGAAGCACAAGTCCAGGCCTTTGTACTCGCTCAAAAACAGGTTGCAAAAAGCGGCGCCACCATACTGCGCAGCGTCATGGTGGTAACGCGCGCCACGGCACGCCATGAGGGCAATGTCGCAGTCGGCCAGCAACTCGGGCAAATCCAGGGACAGTGTCCAATCAGACACGGCCTCAACCCAGTGCTTGTAGTCCGGCCACCGCATGCGCGCTCGCGCCAAAGACAAGGCCTCGACGTCACCGGGCTCCAATCCCAATCGCCCTGATATTTCCCTGTCGCAATCGGCGGTCAGCCGCGTTGGCAGTTCAGGCACATCGAGTGTGCTTGTCAGGACGACATCACTCACGCTTCGGCTGCGGATGGTTGCTCCGCTGCGGAAGTAGCAAGTTAGGGGGCTTTGTGTGTGAAACGGAGGAGGAGGTGGGCTCATGGGTGGCCGTATTGTCAGGCGACAGGACCCAGGTGAATGAGGATGGATGCAGGTGTCTGCACCTTGAAATCGACCGTAAATTCTGCCCGCGGCCCACCCCCAATGTCCAGTGTGCCACCCATCTGGGTGGCCAGGTCACCCACCAAGTGCAGGCCCAAGGACTTTTTGCGGTGGGTCTCCATATCGGCAGGCAAACCGATGCCGGTGTCGCTCACTCGCAAACGCCAGAGGTCGGGTTCATGCAATGGGCGCAGGGAAATGTGAATTTCACCGGCTTGGCCTTCAGGGAAGCCGTGTTTGAGGCAGTTTGACACCAGTTCGCTCAACAACATGCCACAGGGTGTGGCCTGGTCCAGACCGACTTGCACTTCGCCCACATCCAGGCACAGTTGCACGGCCCCGGGTGTGGTTGACAGTGTCTTTACCGACTCACTTGCAATCTTGCCAACGTAGCTACCGAGATTAATGGCGGCAAAGGTACCCTTGCGGTAGATGGCTTCGTGCAGCAGCGCCATAGACCGTATGCGGCTCTGCATGTCCTGGAGCACGGACTTGGTGGGCGCGTCCGTGCTGCGAAACCTCTCCAGACGCAGCAAGCTGGTGATGACCTGCAAGTTGTTTCTGACCCGATGGTGGACTTCAAGCAGCAAGGCATTTTTTTCTTCCAGTGAGGTTTGTAGGGCTTGCTGGGCTTGCTTTTGCAGGGTGATGTCGATCATCAGGCCACGCAGCCAGCGGGGATGGCCGTTTTCCGTGACAACCTGGACAACATCGCGCAGCCATACGACTCTGCCTTCCGCGGCAATGAAGCGATATTCAAAGTCATGCTTCTCCATACGGCCGGTGCAGGCGGCGCAATACTGCACGGCCTGATCGCGATCCTCGGGATGAATATGCCGGGTCCAAAACTCGGGCTGCAGCCAGTCTGCTGTCGGGTAGCCGAGCATGCGCTCGGCATTTTGGGAGACAAAAACAAAACCGAACGTTATGGCATCGGCCTCCCAGACAATACCGTCCGTGGAGCTCACTAGGTCGCTGAAGCGGTGTTCAACGGCGCGCCGCTCCGCCTGCATGGCCGTGATCAGTAGTCCCGTCAGCACTGTGCTTGCCATATAGGCCCACAGCAGCACGAGGCTGAGTTGCGGATGGGGTAGGGAAAAAGTGCCGTGTCCGGTGGCTGTGCTCCACGCCGCCACGACCGAGAACCCCAAACCTGCCAACGCTGCGCCAGTAATTCCAAACCGCAAGGCCGCCCATGCAAACAACGGCAGGGTCAAGAACGCCAGAGGCAGCGAGCGTCCAATCTCCAGATAATCGTGCACAAAGGCAAACCAAGCCACCGGGATTGCAATCACAAGCCAGAGCACCAATGCTCCGCGGTCACGACTGAACTGCATGAGATTTTGGCGATTGAGACACAGGAGCAGAGGGCCAGCGAGTAACGCTCCGACGGTGTCACCCATCCACCAGGATAGCCAGGCGGTCCCGATGGATTCGACAGGCATCACCCCAACCCCATAGAGGCAAGCAACACCCCCGAACGCGGATACAACCATCCCCATGGCCGTAGCCACAATGTACAAGCCGACGTCGCGTTGCCGGTCAAACGCGGCGTGGAACTGATGTCGCCGGAGCCATTCGGCAGCAAGAACTGGAGCCAAAGTGTTGCCCAGCGCAATTCCCAAGGCCACAGACCAAGCGGACCCTATTGAAAGGTTGACCAGAATTGCGCCGATAAAAATACCAGGCCAGACATGACGGCCATACCGATACAGCGCCGCCACTGCGATACCCGACGGCAGCCAGACGAGTGTGATGTTTTGGCCCAAGTAGGGCATCTGTAGCCCAAGCCAACCTGTGACCCAGTAAGTCAAGGCCAGTAAAAATATTCGAGTTGACGTGGACATGAATGGCACGCCACATTCTAGGCATCAGAGCCATGGGCAACCAAACGGTCGCACCCGCTTGCACCCCATGACATCTAAACGATTAGGATGCCATCCAGACGAATTCCGCACTTTCTCCAAACAGGATGAGCTCCCATGAGTGAAACCAATACCCCAAAGCAACGCCCCAGCCGTCGCGGTGGCCGCGAGCGTCGCGATCCCAATGCGAAGCAGGTCGGCCCTGCCTACATCAAACGCAACATCCCCACTTACGACATCATGGGTGAGGAAAAC
>JANOLC010000441.1:0-4109 GCA_031419575.1 Burkholderiales bacterium
GCCGAGTCGGGGGCCATTGTGGAGTACCTGATTGACACCTACGGCGATGCTCAGCTCAAACCCGCTGCTGGCACGCCGGAGCGCCTGCGCTACACCTACTGGCTGCACTACGCGGAAGGCTCGGCCATGCCACCGCTGTTGATGAAACTGGTGTTTGACGAGGTTGAAAAAGCACCCATGCCGTTCTTCATCAAGCCGATTGCCAAGGCCATTTCCGGCAAGGTGAAAGCTGCTTTTATCAACCCGCAGCTCAAAACCCATCTGGATTACATGGAAGGCGAGCTGGGCAAATTCACGTGGTTTGCAGGCAAAGAGTTTTCTGGTGCCGACATCCAGATGAGCTTCCCGCTGGAGGCGGCTCAGGCACGTGCCGGGTTGAACGAATCGCGCCCCCACCTGATGGCCTGGCTGAAGCGGATTCACGCGCGGCCTGCGTACAAACGCGCGCTTAAAAAGGGCGGGCCGTATACGTTTTAGTCGACTGCTGGTGTCGGGCTTTGCTCCCTGCCCCTCTGGGGTAGGGCTGGGGAAGGGGCAACACCGTACCGTTAACCGAGATGTCAATGCTGCGTTGCACCCGCACGACTTTTGGCGCAACCCCTTAGCGGCACCAGCAATTCGACGCGCCCGCCATCCTGCAAAAGCAACTGTTTGAGCGTTGGACGTGCCGCAGTCTGGAGTCGCTGCCACTCGGCGACGGATACCAACACCGCGGCTTCTGCGCCCCGCTGGGTCAGCATCTGCGGCCCATCGGCAATACAGGTGCGAACGAATTCGCTAAAACGGGCTTTTGCTTCCTGATTGGGCCATTTTTGCATTACAACTCCTTACTGACTCGATGGCTGACTGGTTTAGCGGGTCGACCGAATGTAACGTAGTTGCCCCTAAGATGCCGACACCATAAAACGTCTGAAGTCCTTGTTAAGCTTGTGTAAATCGCTATATAAATCAAATTGACATTATTCAAATTGCTCTCTGGTTGGTCGTCAAGCCCGATCCGCACAGCGACTATGTGTATTGACAATAGCTACACACCCATCTACCATTCCGGCATCTGTGCCACTTATTTACAAGGGAAAAACTCATGCGAGATGCCGCCATTAATCTGCGTGCCAGACCAGTGCAGCGTGATCTGATTGACCACGCCGCACAGTTGCTGGGCAAAAACCGGTCTGACTTCATGCTGGAGGCTGCGTGTGACAAAGCCCGCAGTGTTTTGCTGGATCAGGTGTTTTTCAGCCTGGACGATGCCAAGTTTCAAAGTTTCGTCCAAATGCTTGATGCACCGTTGACGCCGAATATGGGGCTGGAGCGGCTGATGGCTGTCAAACCGGTCTGGCAAACCGCGTGAAAGGCGGCATCAATGTGGACTTCCAAGCACCGCAGCCGCTGTTAACCACCCACCTCTGCGATGGGTTTTCCAGCTCAGAGCCTGAGCTTGATGCCTGGCTGATGCGCCGTGCCTATGCCAACCAGCTCAGTGGAGCCAGCCGCACGTTTGTGGTGGTCGATGCGCAGCAAGCTGTTGTGGGCTATTACGCCTTGGCGGCTGGGGCGGTGTCGCATCAAATGGCCACCTCGGCGGTGCGCCGCAATATGCCAGACCCGGTGCCGGTGATGGTGTTGGCCAGACTGGCCGTTGACCAGCGCGCCCAAGGCATCAAGCTGGGTGCGTCGCTACTGCAAGATGCCGTCAAGCGTTGTGCGCTGGTATCGCAACATGCGGGCATCCGCGCCGTGCTGGTGCACGCGCTGCATGACCGGGCCAAACAGTTTTATGAACACTACGGTTTTCAGTCCTCGCCAATTCATCCGTTGATTTTGTTGCTGCGACTCCCCAAGGCTTGAGTTTTTTGGATCTTGGCGCTGCCTGTTACATCACAGAATTCTCCACAGCGTGATGGTGGGTTCACCCGTTTTCAGGCCGAGGCCTGGCTTTGCAACGTCGGTCCACTACACAGACCAAACGGGGGTAATATATCGGTAGATTGCCTAAATCAATTATCAGGAAGGTGAACAGCGTGGATATTGGCAGAGCGGTAAAAAAGTATGTTTTTCAAATATTAGAGAGCCGTCCACTTTTAAAGTCGGTTTTGCATAAGTTACGCCTTTTGAAGTGGTGACTGTTCAGGAGATCAGAGGGGGAGGAAATCCTGAAATTACGATTTCAAAGGCTCTTTGAAACGGAATTAAATCTTAAAAATCCCCAACTGTTTAGCGAAAAACTTTTTTGCAAAATGGTGGCGCTAAACCGCCAGAATGATCCACTTCTAACCCAATTAGTTGACAAGTATTTGGTGCGAGATTGGATAAAAGAAAAAATTGGTGAAGAGTTCTTGGTTAAATTGCTTTGGCATGGTGACAAACCAAACAGAATTCCATTTGACACCCTTCCAAACCAATGTGTTGTTAAAACCAACCATGGGTCGGGGCAAGTGATCGTAAAAGACGGATCGATAGACCCAGACGAGATTGTTAAAAAAGTAGGCAATTGGCTAGGAGAGAATTTTTATTACGTTGCTCGGGAGCATCAATATTTCGGTGTAAAACCAAGAATTTTGGTAGAAGAGTATCTGGTCGATGGCTTTCCAGACGGGCCCCTGGACTATAGATTTTGGTGCTTTGAAGGTCGCGTTAAAGTTATTCAGGTTGATGACCATTCGCATGAAATCAATCCGTTCTATGACATTCACTGGAACCAACTAGATATGCGCTATCGAGTTATTCCTAGGCCATCTCAATTGGCCGCGATGATCAATATTGCTCAAAAGCTCTCTCTTGGATTCGACTTCGTCCGTGTTGACTTGTACAACATTAATGGCCGGATTCTATTTGGTGAGATGACTTTTACACCAGTGGGTGGTCAGATTAAATTTGAGCCTAGAAATTGGGATATTGAATTGGGGAAAATCTGGCGTGTTGATTCTAAATATCAACTGTGAAGGTCACGGCGAACCGTTGACCGGAAATACTAACTTCTAATCGGTAAGGAAATGGGGTCAGGGTCAATCCCGCCCAATTTATCAAAACCAAGCAAGTGGGCAAGGAGCACACAAATAATAGCCCTGCCTCGCCACCCATCAAGATTTGGGATGTGCTTTTCAGATTTTTGTGATTGCGAGCTGGAATTTTCGTCATATTGCCAGTGTTTGGGCACGCAGTCGTATCGAGGCAGCGTTACAGGAATTGGGTTACGGCGCGTGCCATATTGCTACACCCGATGAATTAACCGAAGGAGAGCTTCAGTGAAAACACCAGATGTCGTGCTGCAAGAAATTTGGCAGATCAAAGATGCCGCATATGCCCAAGCGGGGCACAACAGCCAGCGATTTGTTGAGCAACTCCGCCAGCGCAGTGAACAATTGCGCCAAGGCCTTTCGTTGAAAGAATGGACAGTTTCTGCGCCGGTAGCTACAGGCTCTTCTGCACCCAGGGTCGTGCCTCTTTAAGCCCCCATCCCAGCCTTCCCCCAAAGGCGGGAAGGAGCAAGTCAAAAGACGATTTTTGTCGCCATGCTTAACCCGTATTCCGCAACCCCGCCGCAATCCCATTGATCGAAATATGAAGTCCGCGTTGCACACGTTCATCGGCCTGACCGGCGCGGTAGCGGCGCACCAGTTCGACCTGCAGGTGATGCAGCGGGTCGATGTAGGGGAAGCGGTGCTTGATGGAGCGTTGCAGGGCGGCGTTATTGGCCAGGCGCTGCTTATCGCCGGTAATTTGCGCCAGCGCGTGGGCGGTGCGGTGCCACTCGGCTTCGATGATGGGAAAAATGCGTTTGCGCAGGCGCGCATCGTTCACCAACTCGGCATACCGCGAGGCCAGCGCCAGGTCGCTCTTGGCCATCACCATGTCCATGTTGGAGAGCAGGGTCTTGAAGAACGGCCATTGGCGGTACATCTTTTGCAAAAGGGCCAGGTTCTCTTTGGCTTCTTTGGAGCTGCCCAAAAATGACTCAACGGCAGAGCCAAACCCGTACCAGCCAGGCAGCGTCAAACGGCATTGGCCCCAGCTGAAGCCCCAGGGAATTGCGCGCAGGTCTTCAATCTTCTGGTTGGCCTTGCGGGACGCCGGGCGCGAGCCAATATTGAGCTGGGCGATTTCGCGGA
>JANOLC010000442.1:0-2617 GCA_031419575.1 Burkholderiales bacterium
CAATTGCTCCTGGTCGACTTGGAGGGTGCCCCGAAAAGCCACGCACAAAGTTTGCGCCAGTTTGTCGGCGGTGGCGGCTACGCGGCGGGAGCGGTAGAGTCAGGTGCCGCGTTAATGGCGCCATCCGCAACATGCGCAGAACTTGTTCATCACTAGCGTGTTTTCGTCGCCGATTGTTCGATAAGGATGCCCGAGATGATCTGCTCGCGTGTCGGTGTAGTGATATAGGCGTCGACGTTGAGGCAGTTCACCAGCAGGCGCGTGAGCTGTATATATTCGTTCAGCGCCTTGACATCACCTCGATGGTATTGCGCGACATGCTTGACCACTTGGTCGACGTTCTCGCGCGCTTCATCCAGGCCCATCTTGAGAGTCTGGATGGTTGCCACATCGATCTTCTTGATGCGGCCGAACTCCTTTTGCATGTCATCGACTAATTCTTTGCAGGCATTGACGACGGCACCATAGCTCGGCTCAATCAATTGAAGCTGCTCAGCTACGTGCGCAAGAGCCAGCGCCCTTCGCAGCGGCAGTGTTATGGCGGCAGCTGCATGAACGAGCGCAGCGTTGCGATTGAGGAAGTCGCGAACCTCCGAGCTCGTTTGGGCGATCAGTGATAGGCGCCCACGCATAAGCTTCACAAAGTCGTCGGCCTCCGTTAGCAGCCCTGTAGTCAGCACAAAAACTTCGCGCCAGCGTGGATCGGTGACATGCTGCGTATTCCGGTGATCGTGACCGCTGATTCCGGTCGATCGTGACCGGTGCTGCAGCGTGCGGTGTTGCGCATCTAAATTGTAGGGGTGTCGGTCACGATGGGTCTGGATGGACCTCCTTCTTGTTTGATTTGGGTTTCTGACGAAGAGACTCGCCCGTCAGGGTAAAACGGTGATTCTTTTGCATCACCCGGTCCAGAATGGCGTCGGCAATCGTGGCGTCGCCCACCCAGGCATGCCAATGCTCAATGGGCAACTGGCTGGTAATGATGGTGGCTTTATTGGCGGCCCTGTCATCAATGATCTCCAGCAAATCGGCGCGGGTCTGAGCATCAATACCGGTCATCCCCCAATCGTCGAGCAACAGCACATCCGTCTTGGCCAACTGAAGTAGCCACTTGCCAAACGTTCCATTGCCATGGCGAATGCGCAACTCCTCCCCCAAGCGCGGCACTCGCTGGTAATACGCCGAGTGACCCCGGCGACATGCGTACTGCGCCAGTGCGCAGGCCAGCCAGGACTTGCCCGCCCCGGTGGGGCCCGTGATCAACACACTGTGGCCGCTGTCAATCCAGTCACCCAAAGCCAAACTCATCACCGCCTTGCGATCCACACCACGCCCGGCGCGGGTGTCCAAATCCTCAATGCTGGCTTGGCTGTACTTCAGCCGGGCATCCTTGAGTAGCCGGGTTTGGCGCTTGTCATTGCGCCAGTGGACTTCACGGTCTACCAGCAGCGCGAACCGTTCTTCAAAGCTGATGGCCGTCATTCCAGCCTGGGTGAGTTGCTCCTCCAATCCCGAAGCCATACCGGCAAGACGCAGACCGCGCAGTTGTTCAATCGTCGTGTTCATCATCATGGGTGTTTGCGTTGTTGTGTTGTTTGTTGCCGTTGTCATTGGTAATACTCCGGGCCGCGCACATGGACATGTTGCGGACTGGTCCACTCAGGCGTGATGGGCTGTACTTGGTCCCGCCCATTGACCAGGATGTCGCGCACATGGGTGCTGTTCGTGGTGCCCAGCTCCAGCGCCACCACACAAGCAGCTTCCAGCCGTGGCCGGGTAAAACGCTTGGCCAGTGCCAGCAAACCCAGACAGGCCCGGTAGCCGTGCTCAGGGTGTTTGCGGGTTTCCAGAAGACGTGTCACCAAGGCCCCGGTGGCCACGCCAATGCTGTTGCCCCAGTGGATCAGCCGCTCGGGCGTCCACTGCAGGTGGGCGCGGTGCGCGGCAGACAAGTGTTCGGGGACGGTGGTAAATCCTCCTTTGTGCGCACAGCGCAGGTGGGAGGCGACACGCTGGCCCCGGTGCAGCAACTCCACCGTGCGCGCCGTGACGCGGGCTTCCAGCACTTGCCCGACCAACGACTGGGGCACGCTGTAGCGGTGGCCTTCAAACTCGACATGCTGGTCAATGTGGACCCGCACGGTCTTGTAGATGGCCAGCTCCCAGGTCTGTGCTGGCAAGGGTTGCAGGGCTGGAGCGTCCAGTTGGGCAAAGGCGCTGACACGACTGCCCGGCAGCTTCTGAAACGCCTTGGCATTGAGTTGTTCCAGCAGCGGCGCAATGGCCTCGTTGACATCATCCACGGTGGCAAACTTCTGATGCCGCAGTCGCATCAGTATCCAGCGCTCCACCACCTGCACGGCGGATTCGACCTTGCCTTTGTCTTGCGGATGGTAGGGACGTGCGGGCAGGAACGATGTCCCGTAGTGCCGCGCAAAGTCATGCACCGTTTCATTGGCACGCGGTTCATATCGATCTGCATTGGCAATCAGTGCCTTGGGGTTGTCGGGCACGATGAGCTGGGGCACGCCCCCCATGAAACGCAGAGCCTGCGCCGTGGCCCCCAGCCAATCGGCCATCGTTTCGCGTGGAGTAGCGCAGGCATAGGTGTAGCTGG
>JANOLC010000443.1:0-1903 GCA_031419575.1 Burkholderiales bacterium
CTGCAGCGTGCGAAAGCGCGACACCTCAGACCAGAACGCGTCAACGCCGCGACCCAACAAGGCGCTGAGCTGTATCACCTGCGGGTGCCACACCTCTTCGTTGTGGTGGGCGTGGACAACGCCCCCACGCTCCCCCACTTCGTGTGGTCCGCTGCCCCCCGCGGGTGTGTCCGCGCGCTTGGGGCGGCCCGGCGAGCGCTCGGGATGACCCTGCAGACCCAGCAGTCGAAGCGACGAGGTGATCTGCGCCCTTGCGCGCGTCGCCGCGTCGGGGTCGATGTCGGCCTTGTTGATCACCACCAGATCGGCCAGTTCCATCACACCCTTTTTGATCGCCTGCAGATCATCGCCGGCGTTGGGCAGTTGCATCAGCACAAACATGTCGGTCATGCCGGCCACAGCAGTCTCGCTTTGCCCCACGCCAACCGTCTCGACGATCACGATGTCATAGCCCGCCGCTTCGCAAACCAGCATGGCTTCGCGGGTTTTCTCCGCCACGCCACCCAACGTGCCGCTGCTAGGGCTAGGGCGGATGTAAGCACGCTCGTGCACCGAGAGCTTTTCCATGCGGGTTTTGTCACCCAGAATCGAGCCACCAGACACCGTGGAGGACGGGTCAATCGTCAGCACCGCCACGCGGTGCCCCTGCTCAATCAGGTACAGACCCAACACTTCAATGAACGTGGACTTGCCCACGCCCGGCACGCCGCTGATGCCGATGCGAAACGACTGGCCGGTATGGGGCAGCAAGGCGGTGAGCAACTCATCGGCCTGCAGGCGGTGGTCAGCGCGCGTGGATTCGAGCAGGGTGATGGCTTTGGCGATGGCGCGGCGCTGGGTGTGGCCCGTGCTGCGCACCAAGGATTCTGCGGCTGTCACGGAATCAATCAACCCAGTTCTCCAGCTTCAAGCCCTCAATGCGCTCGAATTCGCGGGTATTGTTGGTGACTACAACCAAGCCAGCAGCAACGGCCTGAGCAGCAATCAACAAATCAAATTCTCCAATGGGTGTGCCTGCGGCTGCCAAGCATTGCCGCATGGGACCGTGAGCCCACGCTGCTTCAGCAGCCCAAGGCAGTATTTGGAAAAGACTGATGAATTCACGCAGCACAACAGCATTGCGGTCTTTGTAGGGTGATGCACTTTTGGCAATACCATACGACAACTCCGCCAATACAACTGAACTGATCGCACAAGCATCGAACCCAGCCACCTGCAAGTGGGCCAACACATTGGGATGTCCTTTGATAGCGTGAATGCAAATGTTGGTATCCAAAAGAAATTGCATGCTGCACTCAATCAAATGAATCGATGTCGTCAGACAGTGGCTTGCGCTCGCGGTCAATAAAGTCCATGCCTTCAAAGCCTTGGCACACCTCCAACAATCGTGCAAACCAAGCCTCGTTGCTGCGGTCAATGGGTCGCAAAATCACTGCATTGCCGACCTTTTCAATAGTCACCTCATCGGTATCAAACCGAAAGGCTTTGGGTAAACGCACCGCTTGGCTGCGCCCAGTGGTGAAAACTTTGGCTGTGGGTAAGGAAAGTGTGGACATATGGGATTCTTCAATTTTTGGTACATATCATTGATATATACCAAAATATACTTGACGCTACCTACTTTGTCAAAGCCTTCTGAATCTGATCCAACACATCCCGTGCACTCACCGGTATCGGCGTGCCCGGCCCATAGATGCCCTTCACGCCCGCCTTGTAAAGCATGTCGTAGTCCTGCCGGGGAATCACGCCGCCCACAAATACGATGATGTCGTCGGCACCCTGCTTGCGCAGCTCGGCGATGATGGCGGGCACCAGGGTTTTATGGCCTGCGGCGAGAGTGGAGACACCCACGGCGTGCACGTCGTTTTCACTCGCCTGGCGGGCGCATTCTTCAGGGGTCTGA
>JANOLC010000444.1:0-2529 GCA_031419575.1 Burkholderiales bacterium
CTGGCAGATCGATGGAGCCGGAGAAAAATCATAGATAGTGCAGTCATGAAGGCGCGACTTTAAGCAGCTTGTGTGACCAACGCGTTACAACTGGGTTAAACCTACAAGCACCAAGTCTTTGACATATTTTTGTAATAACGCGCTGTCATACTTCACGTTGTCACGTAACGCATTTCATGGGGTAATGGGGCTATTGCCTTGAAGAAAACCGCAGCCACGGTAGTCGTTCACACGTTCTTGGCAAGCCTGCTGGCTCAGCCAGTTCACGCCAACATTTATCACTTTGTGGCTGAAGATGGCAGCGAGCATTTCAGTGACCGGATCACAGATACCCGCTACAAATTGCTGATGCGTACGGGTGAACCCAAACAGCAAAAAAATCTGCGAATAGTTCGCGAGGGTGACCGCACTCGCCTGGACCACGACATCGCCAAAGCCGCCCAAGCCCATCGTGTTGACGCTGCATTGCTGCATGCCGTGGTTGAGGTGGAGTCTGGCTACAACGCCAAAGCCATCTCGCCCAAGGGTGCCATGGGTTTGATGCAACTCATGCCTGCCACCGCGCGGCGTTACGGAGTGATTGATGCGCTGGATGCCAGCCAAAATCTGCTGGGTGGCGCTCGCCACTTGCGGGACTTATTGGATCAGTTTGCAGGTAATCATGAGCTGGCTTTGGCCGCCTACAATGCGGGGGCCGGTGCAGTCATCGCGCACGGTCGGAAAATTCCACCCTATGCCGAAACTCAGCGTTACGTGCCAGCCGTCATGCAGCGCTACTTGGCCGAGAAGCGGTAACCACTGCCCCGCACCGTTTGTATCAAGGCATCCGTCTGGCCCAACTTCAAGGTCACACGCAAGCGACGTATATGGACATCGACAGTTCTCTCATCAACCGTTAGGTGATCGCCCCACACGTGCGTCATGAGCTGGGTTCGGCTGTACACACGGTCAG
The DNA here is from genome assembly GCA_031419575.1 of Burkholderiales bacterium. Lineage (GTDB taxonomy): Bacteria > Pseudomonadota > Gammaproteobacteria > Burkholderiales > Burkholderiaceae_C > JANYCG01. The sequence continues at coordinate 953 of JANOLC010000444.1, forward strand.
GGTGTGTCATCAAAAAGTGCAACACACGGAACTCGATGGCTCCCAGAGTGACCTCATTGCCGGATACCAGTATTCGTTGGTTCACGGGGTCCAATAGCAACCCACCCACTTCGACCACCACCTCTGACGACAGCGGCGCTCGGCGGCGCAGCACAGCGTCAATGCGGGCGATCAGTTCACGTGGCGAAAATGGTTTGGTGATGTAGTCGTCAGCTCCTGCTTCCAACCCCACAATTTTGTCTTGCTCGGTGCCGCGGGCGGTCAACAAAATGATGGACACGCTGCGTGTGCGCGCGTCCACCCGCAAGCGCTGAGTCAAGGCAATGCCCGACATGCCAGGTAGTATCCAGTCAATCAGAATCAGATCAGGTACCGACACATGCACCAGGGTTTGGGCTGCCTCGGCATCGTCAGCGCGCAAAACTTCATGCCCTGCCCGCAACAGATTCACTGCAATCAACTCCTGGATAGCAGGTTCGTCTTCAACCACGAGAATTTGGGCGGGCATGGGGACTCAGTGTGTCAGTGGGCGCTTCACTGAGGCGAAGTCTAGGGAGAGGCGGTGACGGGTTGATGGCAAACCGGGAATATTTTCCCTGAAACAGTGACCCGTATTTACTATAGTTTTAATAGCTAACTATTCAATATAGGCGGGGACTTAAGGCAGTATTTACTTAAAATTCTGCCTAGACCACCCTTGTGGGATGGGACAGCGCAGATTTGAAGAGAAATGGCAGGCTTACTTGGCGTTATTGCGGCGGCGGGCAATGGTGGCCATCAAACCCAAACCGGCGAGGAGCATGGCGTAGGACTCGGGTTCTGGGACGGGGCTGATAGTGAAAGCTGCAGTGTTCGGTACGTTGTTCACAAAAGTACCTTCACCCGAGTCACTCCACTGGGTGATATCACTCACCGATGCTTTGTAGGCTGCAAAGTTCCTTTCGCCGTTGCGTACGCCGTTGTACTCGGCATAGTCAGACGAACTCATCAACTGCACCGCGCCCGCACCAATTGTGAGGCCGGTATTGGTCAACCCACCATCTGCGGTGATACCGAACGTGCCATTGCTGATGGCGGCAAGGAAGCTGGTTGGAGCAGCCGTCGCAGATGTGCCGACAAAGGCATAAAGCGTGTCGGAGGTCTGGCTAAGGCCCCAGTTGGCACTGCCGGAAACTGACTCGCGAGCCAACGTGCCAACTGACGCACCGAGCATCGTTGGGCTGTCCGTTTTAGAGAATCTAATAACGGAGCCCGCGCCGATGACTGAAGCGCCAGAACTCCAGGATGAAAAGCTTTCGCCAGTGTTAAATGCAGCACCCGTCCAGTCGTTGTCTGTGAAATACACCTTGGTGTCTGCAGCGATGTCTGTGAACGTAACCATAGACCAACCATCTTCGTCCGCATTAAAAGACGTAAACGCCAAATCACCCGTTGTCAAAGCGCTAGCGTTGAACCCGATCAAGGCGGTTGCGACTGCAAGCACGATTTTTTTCATAAAAGACCTCTTAAATGGAAACCGTAAATAGTGAACACAAAAATTTTGGTAGTTGAAGCTGACGGGGTCATCACGACCGCAG
>JANOLC010000445.1:0-3184 GCA_031419575.1 Burkholderiales bacterium
TGAGCTTCAAGTGGTACGACAAAGACCGTGTCGTGCTCGGCAAACGCATGGAGGACCAGTTGCGCTTCGCCGCTTGTTACTGGCACAGCTTCTGCTGGAACGGCGCTGATCCGTTTGGTCATGACGGTACTTTCGAACGCCCGTGGCAACACATGGCTGACCCGATGGCCGCTGCCAAGGCCAAGGCCGATGCGGCTTTTGAATTTTTCCAGAAACTGGGCGCACCTTACTACTGCTTTCACGACCGCGACGTTGCCCCGGAAGGTGCCACGCCGCGCGACAGCGTCAACCATCTGCATGAAATGATCGACGTGTTGGGCCGCAAACAGCAGGACACCGGCATGAAACTGCTGTGGGGCACGGCCAACCTGTTCAGTCATCGCCGTTATATGTCGGGCGCGGCCACCAACCCCGACCCGGAAATCTTCGCCATGGCTGCCCTTCAGGTCAAGGAAGCCATGGATGCGACCCTCAAACTGGGTGGTGAAAACTACGTCTTGTGGGGCGGCCGCGAGGGGTATGAAACCCTGCTTAACACCCGCATCGGCCATGAGCTGGACCAGATGGGCCGTTTCATGAACATGGTGGTTGAGTACAAACACAAAATTGGTTTCAAAGGCACCATCCTGATCGAGCCCAAGCCGCGCGAACCGACCAAACACCAGTACGACTACGACGTCGCCACCGTGTATGGTTTCCTGTGCCGCTACGGTCTGGAGCGCGAGATCAAGGTCAATATTGAAGCCAATCACGCCACGCTGGCCGGACACAGTTTTGAGCACGAGCTGGCTACTGCGATTGATCTGGGCATCTTCGGCTCGGTCGACATGAACCGGGGTGACATGCAGTGCCAGTGGGACACCGACCAGTTCCCCAACAGCATCCCCGAGACCGCGCTGGCGATGTACACCATCATGCAAGGCGGTGGCTTTGTGAATGGTGGCGTGAACTTTGACAGCAAGGTTCGCCGCCAGTCGATTGACCCCGAAGATATGTTCTACGGCCATATTGGTGGCATGGACGTCACCGCCCGAGCGTTGCTGATCGCCGAAAAAATGATGCTCGATGGCCGTGTGGCTGATCTGGTGAAGGATCGGTATGCGGGTTGGCAGGGTGAGTTTGGTCAAAGCGTGCTGGTGGGCAAAGCCTCGCTCGACGCTGTGGCCGCAAGGGCTCTGTCCAGCAACAAGGACACGCGTCCCGTTTCCGGTCGTCAAGAGCACCTGGAAAACCTGTTGAACTTCTTCATTTAGAGACGTAGTCGATCACCTGGATAGCATCATGAAAAAAGTCAGCTGGGGTGTGTTGAGCACCGCCAATATTGGTCTTGAAAAAGTCATCCCCGCCATGCAGCTGGGCGAGCTGTGCAGCATGGACGCTATCGCGTCACGCTCCCTGCCCGCAGCTCGCGCGGCGGCAGACGCGATGGGTATTCCCACAGCGTATGGCTCCTATGAGGATTTGTTGGCCGACCCCACTGTCGAAGCCATCTACAACCCGCTGCCCAACGACCTGCACGTGCCGTGGACGCTGGCTTGCGCAAGAGCGGGCAAACACGTGTTGTGCGAAAAGCCGTTTGCCATGACGGCGGATGAAGCCGCGCAGGTGCGCGAAGTGGCCGACAAGGTGCACATCATGGAAGCCTTCATGGTGCGCTTTCATCCCCAGTGGCTGCGCGCACGGGAGCTGGTGCGTAGCGGCGCCTTGGGTGAATTGCACACCGTGCAGGCCTTCTTTTCGTATTTCAACCGTAAACCGGACAACATCCGCAACAAGTTGGATGTGGGTGGTGGTGCGCTGTATGACATTGGTTGTTATGCCATCGTGGCCGGGCGATTTTTGTTTGAGGCTGAACCACTGCGAGTGATAAGCCTGATCGACCGCGACCCTGCGTTTCAGACCGACCGAACCGCCAGTGCGCTGATTGATTTTGGCGGCGGCCGCCGGCTCGAATTCACTGTCTCTACCCAATCCACGCCCTACCAGCGGGTGAATGCTGTGGGGACGAACAAGCGCCTGGAAATCGAGATCCCTTTCAACGCGCCCTTGGGCGGTGCGACGCGCCTGTTTGTCGATGAAGGCAAGGTGCATGGCAACGCCCAGGCCGTGACGGAAAACTTTGCCCCCTGCAATATGTACACACTGCAAGGCGATGCCTTTTCACGCGTCGTGCGTGGCGAGATGCCGCTGCCCTATGGTGTGGAAGACGCCATTTGCAACATGCGGGTGATTGATGCGCTGTTTGCTTCGGAGAAAAGTGGTGGTTGGCAGAGTGTTTGATTGTGTTGACAAGCCTTAGCGGAGTTTGAGTGAGCACGCTGTAAAATCCGCGACTTCCAAGGAGCGTTGCAGCGGAGTTCACTTCCGTCAGGCTTGGATAGGGGTCACCCCACCCGCAACGGCGCTCACCTGATTGATTATTTACAGGTGAGTCGCATGTCTGAATCCTCCTCCGCTTCCTTTCCCCAAGTTCCCCCCATGATGTTGTCCGGCCTGGAGCCGGTGCAAATCAACGCCAGCAGTCTGTTCGTCAATATCGGTGAGCGCACCAACGTCACGGGCTCTAAAGTGTTCGCCCGCATGATTTTGAATGGCGAGTTTGATCAAGCGTTGTCGGTTGCGCGTCAACAGGTTGAAAACGGCGCGCAGATCATCGACATCAACATGGACGAGGCCATGCTTGACAGCAAGGCGGCCATGGTGCGATTTTTGAACCTGATTGCGTCTGAGCCCGACATCTCGCGTGTGCCCATCATGGTGGTCTCCAAGTGGGAGGTGATTGAAGCCGGCCTGCGCTGCATTCAGGGCAAGGGCATCGTCAACTCGATCAGCATGAAGGAAGGCGTGGACATCTTCAAACACCAGGCCAAGCTGCTCAAGCGCTACGGCGCGGCCGCCGTGGTGATGGCGTTTGACGAAAAAGGCCAGGCCGACACCTACCAGCGCAAGGTTGAAATTTGCGAGCGCGCCTACCGCGTGCTGGTCGATGAGGTCGGGTTTCCGCCCGAAGACATTATTTTTGACCCCAATATTTTCGCCATCGCCACCGGCATTGAAGAGCACAACAACTACGCGGTGGATTTTATCGAGGCCACGCGCTGGATCAAGCAAAATCTGCCCGGCGCCAAGGTGTCGGGCGGTGTCTCCAACGTGAGCTTCAGTTTCCGCGGCAACGACCCGGTAC